>NZ_JBVAYV010000015.1:0-84787 GCF_055412805.1 Pseudarthrobacter kochi | reverse complement strand
ATCATCGAACGCGGCTGACACACGCGTGGATCTATGGAAAAGTTGCACCTGCGAGATGCCTCTCGGATTGGCCAAACGGAGTTCTAGACAAACCCCATTTTTCCCGATCCGACAGGCATTCTCCGTTTAAACCGCCGATACAACCTCAACCCGACCGGTGGATCGAGGCTTAGGGCTCAGGAGCGGGCGTAGGGCGGAACCGTGTCCCAGGCGTTGTAGGGCTTGAACCAGTATTCGAAGCCCAGCCTGTCGGCGTCGTCCTCAAGGACGTCGAGGCTGTCCGAGTAGAGGGCTTCACTGTCCGCGTCCTCCAGCAGGACTTCCTCAACCTGCGCCCGCCAGTCCTCCGGGAGGTCGAGTTCGTAGATGTCTTCGGTGATTTCCGCCTGGTCGAGCAGGCAGCGGACCGCGAGTTCGGCGGCGAGGCATCCGGGGGCGGTCCAGCCGCGGACCAGGGACGCCGTGACGTCGGCGGCGACGACGATGAACTTCTGGGTGAATTTCGAGTCGAAGTTGGACGCGAACTGGGGCGGCAGCGAGGACAGCACCGAGGTCCCGGCGATGTCGGACGGGGTGACGGTCTCCAGTTTGCTCAGGGTGCCCAGATCGCGGAAGAGCTGGTCAATGAGGATACTCGACGAGTTCCACAGCAGGCCGGCCAGCAGGCGGGTCTGCGTCACGGCTTGCTGGCGGTCCTCCGGGGAGACGGCGGCCATTTCGGCCAGATCCTCCGGATCGAACTGGAGCCGCTGTTCCGGGGTCATGTCGTCCGGGTGGGGGTCGAGGCCCAGCAGCTCCAGGCTCAGCCCCGTCAGCTTGTTGGCGTCGGCCAGGAGTTCTTCGGTGATGTCGTCGTCGTCGGCGCTCATGGCACCGATGCTACCCGCCGTCCGTTCCGTGCCCGATTCGCGTTACGCGGCGGTGCCGGGCCGGAGCAGGCCGCAGTGTCACCGGGGCGGCAGTTCCCCCTCGAAGGATGCCGCCCAGTCCACCGCCGGGTTGGGTCCGGGGACCGCCACCCGGACTGTCAGTTGGCCGGCGGGAATGATGGCGCTGACTTGGATCCTTTTGGTCTGGCCAGGTTGCAGGATCCCCAACGGGGTATCGGTCGCGGCTGCCGGAACGGTCTCGGCAAGCAGTCCGCGTTCGCCGTAGCGGACGATCGGGTTGCCCATTCCAGTGGCATCGAATGCCGCCGGGCTGCCGTTCTTCACCGTGATCTCGAAGACCGCAGCCACGCGTACCGTGCTGCCGGCTGCCGCGGTCCCGGTCGGGGTTGGCGTCGCGGTGGAGGGCAACGGCCCTTCAACGTTTTTGTATCCCAGCGGGCTAACGGAAACTTCAATCCCGCTCCGGTAAACGAGCGCGCCGTTCCAGCCGCCGAACTTCATGCCCGGGACGCATCGGGCAATGCCATGGACGCGGCCCTCGTCGAAAGACCGGATGCGTTCAAACGAATCGCCGTGATCGGCGCTGGCGGTCCACGGCGTTTCGTCGCCCAGGACATTGAGGCCCGCGGCCAGTTCCTTCTGGTCGCCTGTTTCCAGGATGAGTTCCCCGTCCGCTGCGGCGCCGAACAGGGCCGCGCCCGCCAGACAATCTGCCTGCAACTCGGAGGCCTTCTCGGTCAGCGAGTCGCCGAGCCGGTCCTGGATGGCATGGCCCCACTCATGCGCGATCACCAGATAGGGCCAGGTGTCACCGTTGGCGTAGCCTTTCTCCATCAGGCCCTTGTCCCACACGACGAAGTCTGCCGGTCGACAGTAGAAAGCATTGTCGGCCGAAAGCGGGGTTTGCCCGCACAGCGGAACACTCGCGGAGTTTCCGTCGTACAGCCCGAGTACTTTGGGCGGACTGTACGTGCCCGGGAAATAGTCGCCCCAATGGCGCGTCCAGAACCCATTGGTGATGATCTCCGCGGTCTGGAGTTCAGCCAGCAGAAGTGCCGGGTTGGGCGTCGGGGTGGGCGTGGGCGTTGGCGTCGGGCTGGGTGTCGGCGTCGTTACCACCGGCGAGGGAACAGTGGCGGTGGAAGGCGGTTTGTCGACCGACGTCGACGGCGTCTGCGCGCTGGCCGCGCCGGTGGGCGTCCCGAACCAGCCGGGCTGGAATATCCAGACGCCCACGGCGGCCACAACCACCATGGTTAAGACCGCAACGCTGACGGCTAAGAGTCGATGGCTCCAGCTACTCTGTGGGTTCGCCATGTGCGAAGACTAACGGCTGGGTCCCGGCCAGAACAGACCTTGCGCCCATCCCGCCTAAGCAGCCGCGGCCCGCTGGTTCCCGGCGGTGGTGCCTCCGTGTGCTATCCGGGCGGAGACGAGATAGGCGATCCCCGCGATCAAGGGGACCACGCTTGCCGCGGCGAGCGAGGTGACCGGGCCCGACCTGCTGACGAGCGTGATCAGGAGCGGCAGCACACCCAGGGCCACGAGCAGCCAGCCGGCCAGCGCGGTGCGCTTCAGGCCGAGCACGGCTGCCGGGAACGACAGGGCGACGACGCTGATGGCAATCACAGGTCCGTTGTCGCTGATGAATGCCCGCAGGGCCGAGGGGTCAAAGGCGAGCCACACGCAGGCCGCAATGAAGGCGGAAGTCAGGGCGAGCAGCAGGGGAGCGGTCACGGCCGGCCAGAACCAGGCCGCCACTGCAAGGATCAGCATCGGCAGCACCCAGGCGAGGGTCATCAGCAGCCCGGCATTCCCGCCCGGATCCTGCAGCGCATAGCCGCCCATGAAGACACCCCCGAGGACCGTGAACACCGCCATGATGGCCGCCCCGGTCCGTTTCAGCGCCGCGGCCCGTCGCTGCGGATCCTTCTCCCGCGCGAAGACAAGACCCAGCACGACGGCGATCACCACGATCGCGGCGAGCGCCAGAATGATGGGGACGTTCATGGGGTGCCTCCTGCGGATGGGCGGGTCCTGGGTTCAGTACACGCTGGTCGAGGGGGCGGGCCAAGGGGAGAAAGGCCCGTTTGGCTGGTGGAGGGATGTGTATTTGTCCAACTGGGCAAGTGTTGGCGACAACACAGGGGAGTTGGAGCGTCTCGCGGTACGGCGACTCCCTAGCCCATCCCAGCCGGACCGGCCCAGGCGCCGGGGCCACCAGCCCCGCCTCCTCCGCGGTCGTCGTTTTTGCCGCAACGTTTGCAGCGCTTATATAGGGCGCCATCGTCTGTGTGTTCAATATGCCAATCGTGTTGAATGTTCAGCTTGCACAGCAACGTCTTGAGCATGAGATCTTCTCCGATCGAATCGAGGGCAAGCGGAGGCCGTTAATCCAATCATCGCCTTCGTGCCGCCGCCGCAGAAGACTGAAGCTGAATTCCTGAACTGTGCGTGACAGGTTTTCGGGTTGCCCGACTTGAGGAGCTGATCAGCTGGCAGCCCAGCAGGCTGTCAAGAACGTTCCAGCTGCTCCTGCGGCGCCGGCAGCTCCGACGGACGTTTACTTCGCAAACTGCACCGAAGCCAAGGCAGCGGGAGCAGCCCCTATCCGCGCGGGTGCGCCGGGGTATCGCACGGCCCTGGACCGCGATCGTGACGGAATTGCCTGCGATAAGTAAGAGACTTCTGGCGGTAAGCAATTAAAGTGGACCACTCTTTGAACTGCACATCCGAGAATCAGATTCTCAATTTCGAATCCAATTTTCTGGGAGTCTTTCAAAGAGTGGTCCGTTCGGCTTTTGGATGCTTAGGGATTGGCTGCCGCTAAGGTACCGGATCACCGGGGCCGGTGGCTTTGTGTCCTCGGGGGCAGTTTCTGATCAGCAATTCCGCAGGATCGGCCCACCTGCCCGCCGAGACCCGTTTCTGTCGAGTAACGTGACGCCCGGCCGGCCGTTTGGGGCGGCCTCCAGATCAACGCACGTCCCTTATCCCGAAAGGCCTTTCATGTCAGGAATCTTCTCCTTTTTCGGTGCCCTGGGCACCACTACCAAAGCTGTCGCGGTAGCTTCAGTCGTCGCAGTTGCCGGCGGCGGGGCCGCAATGGCCGCCTCTGCCGAAACCACAGAGCCAGTCTCCGTGGTATCGGAGGTCCCGGCGGAGACCGCCGATCCGGTTGAGCCTGCGCCGGTTGAGCCTGCGCCGGTTGAGCCTGCGCCGGTTGAGCCTGCGCCGGTCGAGCCTGCAACGGTCGAGCCTGCAACGGACGACCCGGCAACGGTCGTCCCGGCTCCGGACGAGTCGGAGCCTGCAGAGTCGGCTTTGGACGAGCCGGAGCCTGCAGAGTCGGCTCCGGACGAGTCGGAGCCTGCAGAGTCGGCTTTGGACGAGCCGGAGCCTGCAGAGTCGGCTTCGGAAGAGCCGGAGCCTGCAGAGTCGGCTTCGGAAGAGCCGGCGGGCAACTCCGCATGGGCACACGAGAACGCAGCCGCGAAGCGCGCCGCCGGTCAGGCAAACGCGGCAGAGCACCGCAGCGCCAATGCAGCCACACCGGCAACGCCCTCATACGGCGAAGGCCCGGCTGCCAAGGCATCCCCGGCCTCGAAGGCTGAGAACCCGGGCAAGGACAAAAAGAACAAGTAGCCGGCCCTGCAAGGCCCCGGACCCCAGCGGTTCCGGGGCATTTTGCATCGGATTCCACCGATGGGCCGCGGGCTTCGGCGCAGGAGGGGACGGGGGCAGGGGCGACTGGGGCTACAACCTCGGCGGCCCGGCGTCAGGCAACCGCCCCCTGAAAGTGCTTCTCGATCATCCCCTTGATGTCGTCATGGCAGCCGCCGCAGCCTGTCCCGGCGCGGGTGGCGCCTGAAACCTCGGCCACCGTCCCGCAGCCGTCGGTCACCGCAGCAGCAATCTTGGTCCCGCTGACTCCCGCGCACCGGCACACGGTCCGCTCGGGGTCGGCCGCGCCGGGAGCCGCCGCCTGGTCCGGTCCGTCAAGGCGCAGCAGGAGCGACCGGTCCGCGGGGAGCTCGGCGCCTCGCTCGAACAGCTGCACCAGTTCCGCAGCGGTGCGGGGCATGCCCACCGCAACGAGGCCCTCGAGCACCCCGGCACGGGTCGTCATCTTCACGTAGCGGCCATGCTCGGGGTCCGCCCACTGTGCGATCTGCAGCCGGGGGCGGCCGTCCGCGGCCCCCGCAGACAGGGCTTCCTCATCCCAGGGATCCGCGGAAACATCCCCGGCGACGGCCATGGTCAGGCCGCGGGCCTTAAGGACAATGACGCCCGGCAGTTCGGCCGGCAAGGGAAGCAGGAGCTCCGCCTCCTGCGCCCCGGAAGCCAGCAGCGTCAGGTACTCGGCGAGCCATTCCGCCTGCCGCCAGCCCGGGCCCACCAGCCCGGACGGACCGCGCGCCGTGCGGCACTCAAGGCATTCCGGATCGGGACAGCGGACCTCGGCGCAGTCGCCGATCGCAAAGATGTGCGGCTCGTGGTGGGCCCGGAGCTTGTGGTCCACCAGAATTCCGGCGCCGGTGGAGAGCCCGCTGCCCTCCGCGAGCTCGGTCCGCGGCCGGACGCCGCAGGAGAGCACCAGGAGGTCGCCGTCGATCGCGGACCCGTCATCGAGGAGCAGCGCCGAGAACCCGCCGTCGGGTCCGTTGTGCTCGACCCCCGTGGAGCGGGCGTTGCCGGCCATGCGCACGCCGCAGTTCCGCAGCGCCGCCGCAAGCACCGCCCCGCCGCCGCGGTCGATGTTCCGGCCCAGCGGATGCGGGCCGTTGTGCACCACGGTGACCGTGGCGCCTTCCTCGGCCGCGGCGAGGGCCGTCTCCAGGCCCAGCACGCCGCCGCCGAGGACCACCACGCGCTTGCCGCCGGCCACTGCTGCCCGAAGTACTGAGGCATCGCGCAGATCCCGCAGCGCGGTGACGCCCGGCGGCAGCACCGGGGCAGCGGGGTCCGGGTTGATCCCGGTGAGGTTGGGGATCACCGGGCGGGAGCCGGTGGCGAAGACGAGCCGGTCGTAGCCGGCGGCGGTGCCGTCGCTGAGGACCAGCTGCTGCCGGGCGCGGTCCACGCGGCGGACCCGGACGCCCAGGCGGACGTCGACGCCGTCGGCAACCAGCGCGGCGGCATCGGACAGGGCCAGAGCCGACGCCGTGGTCCGGCCGACCCCGAGGTCCGCCACCAGCACGCGGTTGTACGCGGCTTCCGCCTCCTCGCCGACCACCGTCAGGTGCGCCAGCCCGCTGCGGACCGCCGGCAGCAGCTCATCGACCAGCCGCGCGGCCACCGGCCCGAAGCCCACAACAACAATGCGCTCAGTCATGACGCACCCTCTTTCTGCACTTCAGTGGCGCGGAGATTGGCAGCGCCGGGCCGGACCCAGACGTGGCTGAATTTGAATTCCGGCATCCCGGAGATCGGGTCCGTGGCCGCCTCCGTGAGGCGGTTGGCGCTTTCCAGCTCCGGGAAGTGGAACGGCAGGAACACCGTTTCGGGCCGGATCTCCGTGCTCAGCGCGGCGCGGCAGGACACCTCGCCGCGCCCGTTGGTAATGGAGACGACGTCGCCCTCGGCGATGCCCTGCGCGGCGGCGGCCGCCGGATGGATCTGCAGCCGTGCTTCCGGCTGGGCCTCGGCCAGTGCGGCCACCCGCCGGGTCTGCGCGCCGGACTGGTAATGCTCCATCAGCCGGCCGGTGATCAGGGTCATCGGTGTGCCGGCCCGGTCCGCCACAGCCGCAACGCCGGCGGACGCCGAAGAAACAGCACGACGGCGGGGCGTCACCGGGGTGAACACCGCCCGCCCGTCCGGGTGGGCAAAGGAATCGAGGAACAGCCGCGGCGTTCCGGTGCTGCCGGCGGGGTAGGGCCAGTAGGCGGCTTCGCCGCGGTCCAGCATGGCGTAGCCGATCCCGGAGTAGTCGGCCAGGCCGCCGGAGGACGCGAGCCGGAGTTCCTCGAACACGGTTTCCGGATCCTCGCTGAAGGTGGAGGGTGCGTCCAAGGCCTCGGCCAGCCGGGTCATGATCCACAACTCGCTGCGGACCCCGGGCGGGGGAGCGAGGGCCCGGCGGCGGCGGAGCACGCGGCCCTCAAGGTTGGTGAGGGTGCCTTCCTCCTCGGCCCACTGGGTGACCGGCAGGACCAGGTCGGCCTCGGCTGCGGTCTCGGAGAGGAAGAAGTCGCAGACCACCAGGAAGTCCAGGCTTCGCAGCCCGGCGATCACGGCGTTGGCGTCCGGCGCGGAAACGGCGACATTGGCGCCGTGCACGAAAAGGCAACGGACGCCGTCGGGCTGTCCCAACGACTTGAGAAGTTCGACGGCGGGGAGGCCGGGTCCGGGGATCAGCGATTCAGGAACGCCCCACACGGCAGCCACGTGGGCGCGGGCGGCGGGGTCGGTGATCTTGCGGTAGCCGGGGAGCTGGTCCGCCTTCTGGCCGTGTTCGCGTCCGCCCTGGCCGTTGCCCTGGCCCGTGAGGGTGCCGTAGCCGCTGCGCGCGGAGCCGGGCAGGCCCAGCAGCAGCGAGAGGTTGATAGCGGCGGTGGCGGTATCCGTGCCGTCGACGTGCTGTTCCACGCCCCGGCCGGTGAGGATGTAGCTGCCGCCCCGGCGTGCGCCGTCGGCCAGCCGTTGGGCGGTGTCGCGGATCAGGCCGGCCGGGACGCCGGTGAGGGACTGGACGCGTTCGGGCCAGTAGGAGGCGACGCTCCGGGCCAGGGCGTCGTAGCCGTTTGTGCGGGACGAAATATAGCCGGCGTCGGCGAGGCCCTCGTGGATCACGACGTGGGCCAGGCCCAGCAGCAGGGCGAGGTCGGTGCCGGGCAGCGGTTGCAGGTGCAGGCCGCCGCCGCCGTCGGAGGTGAACGCCGCGGTGGCCGAGCGGCGGGGGTCGACGACGATCAGGCCGCCGGCGTCGCGGGCCCCCTGCAGGTGCTGGACGAACGGCGGCATGGTTTCGGCGACGTTGGATCCGAGCATCAGGATGGTGCTGGCGGAATCGAGGTCCGCCAGCGGGAACGGGAGGCCGCGGTCCAGGCCGAAGGCGCGCATCCCGGCGGCCGCGGCGGAGGACATGCAGAACCGGCCGTTGTAGTCGATCCGCGAGGTGCCCAGGGCCAGGCGGGCGAACTTGCCCAGCTGGTACGCCTTCTCGTTGGTGAGCCCGCCGCCGCCGAAGACTCCGACGGCGTCTGCCCCGTAGCGGGTGCGGGTGTTCTTGACGGCGGTGGTGATGAGTTCCAGGGCTGTGTCCCAGCTGACCGGGCGGTGGACGCCGTCGGCGCCTTTGAGCAGCGGTTCGGTGACGCGACCGTGGTGGTTCAGCAGCGTCGCCGACGTCCAGCCCTTGCGGCAGAGTCCGCCGCGGTTGGTGGGGAAGTCACGGCCCGTCACGTTGAGGGGCGCGTCGAGGGGCGCGTCGGGGAGGGCGGCGGCCGGCTGCTCCGGCACGGGGTCTGACCCCGGCCGGGTAGCCGGGGTCAGGACCGCGGGGGTGGTGAGCGTCATGGCGCACTGCAGGGCGCAGTAGGGGCAGTGCGTGTCGGCGCCGGTGGTCATGTTAGACGTGTCCCATCGCGTTTCGGTTGGCGTTGCGGATGTAGCAGAACCAGCACACGGCCAGCATCAGGACATAGGCCCCGACGAAGCCGTAGAACGCGGGGGTGTAGGAGCCGCTGGCGCTGTTGGAGGCGTTGAGGACCTGCGGGATGACGAACCCGCCGTACGCTCCGATGGCCGAGATCAGGCCGAGGGCGGACGAGGCCAGGCGTTGGGTGGTTACCGTGCTGGCGCCGGCCCGTGCTGCCCGGCTGGAGGTGGCGAAGATGACCGGGATCATCCGGTAGGTGGCGCCGTTCCCGAAGCCGCTGACGGTGAACAGGAACAGGAACAGGACCAGGAAGAGCCAGAAGTTCTTCAGCGGGAGCGTCCAGATCATGGTCAGGGTGATGACGGCCATCGCGGCGAAGGCGGCGACGGTCATCCGGGCGCCACCCATGCGGTCCGCCATGCGTCCGCCGTAGGGGCGGGCCAGCGAGCCGACCAGCGGGCCCAGGAAGGCGAGGGACAGGGCAACGGTGCCGACGCCGATCGAGGAGAACGCCGGGAAGTAGTCCTTGATGAGCTTGGGGAACACCCCGGCGAAGCCGATGAAGGAGCCGAAGGTTCCGATGTACAGCAGCGCCATGATCCACAGGTGCGGTTCCTTGAGCGCGGCGAGTGAACCCGCGACGTCGCCCTTGGCGCTGGTGAGGTTGTCCATGTACTTCCAGGCGCCGAACGCGGCGAGGAGGATCAGCGGGACCCACATGAGTCCGGCGACCGGCAGGTTGACGGTGCCGGCTGCCAGCAGGGTGATGGCGATCGGTACGGCAAGCTGTGCGACGGCGGCGCCGAGGTTCCCGCCGGCGGCGTTCAGTCCCAGTGCCCAGCCCTTCTCGCGGGCCGGGTAGAAGAAGGTGATGTTGGCCATGGAGCTGGCGAAGTTGCCGCCGCCGAAGCCGGCCAGCGCCGCGACGAACAGCATGGTCCCGAACGGGGTCTCCGGGTTGGCGACGCACATGGCCAGGCCGATCGAGGGGATCAGCAGGAGCAGGGCCGAGACGATGGTCCAGTTCCGGCCGCCGAAGCGGGGGACCATAAAGGTATAGGGGATCCGGAGGGTAGCGCCCACGAGGCTGGGCATGGAGATCAGCCAGAAGATTTCCGACGTGGTGAAGGTGAAGCCGGCCGCAGGCAGCTGGACCACCACAATCGACCACAGCTGCCACACCACGAAGCCCAGGAACTCGGCGAAAATGGACCAGTTCAGGTTGCGGCGGGCGATGGAGCGTCCCTGGGACTCCCACTGTTCCTTGTTCTCGGCATCCCAGTTGGCGATCCAGCGGCCGGGACGGAATTCGAGGGCGGAACCGCCGGGGGTGGTGCCGGCGTCGAGGCGGGGGGAAGTGCCGGGGGAAACGCCGGTATCGGCGCTCGCAGTTCGTTCAGCAGTCACGGGGACCTCCTTCGGGGAAGTCACGGGGACCTCCTTCGGGGAAGTCACGGGGACCTCCTTGGGGGATGTTGTCCTTCCAAAGTAGGGAAGCCGCGTTTCCGGGACCCTCGCCGTTTGTTAACGTGCTGTGACGTTTGCCTATCGGCGCGTTTGTGGCGGCGTGAGGGGCGAAGGTTGGCGTAGTGTGATGACCACCACGTGAGACCAATCACGATGTCCAAATAGTGGAACTTCTGTCCATTGATTGGACGCGAGATCATATTATGTAAGCATACGTATCCTCTTCCGGGCGGCTTTTTGCAGCACCGGTCCGGTCTTCATGAAAGCGCTACTACATGTCATCCACTGCCACCTCCACGGATCATGGGTCCGCCAAACCAGTGAACTCGCGCGGCCGCGTCATCGTCGCCAGCCTGATTGGCACCACCGTTGAGTTCTACGACTTCTACGTGTACGCCACGGCCGCTGTGCTCGTCTTCCCGAAACTGTTCTTCCCGAACCAGAACGAGACCACACAGCTCCTGGCATCCTTCGCGGTGTTCGGCGTCGCGTTCATCGCCCGGCCGCTCGGCTCCATTGTCTTTGGCCACTTCGGTGACAAGTTCGGCCGCAAGGGCACCCTGGTCGCATCGCTGCTGACCATGGGTATTGCCACGTTCCTGATCGGCTGCCTTCCGACGGCCCTTGTCCCGGGCTGGACCTTCTGGGCCCCGGCGCTGCTGGTTGTCATGCGCTTCGCCCAGGGCCTTGCGCTCGGCGGCGAATGGAGCGGCGCGGCCCTGCTCGCCACCGAAAACGCCCCGGCGAACAAACGTGCCATCTACGGCACGTTCCCGCAGCTGGGTGCCCCGATCGGCTTCATCATCGCCAACGTGATCTTCCTGGTCTTCAGCTACACCCTGACACCGGACGCCTTTATGGAGTGGGGCTGGCGTGTGCCGTTCCTGCTCAGCGCCGTGATGGTCATCATCGGCCTCTACGTCCGGCTCAAGCTGATCGAGACCCCGGCCTTCACCAAGGTCCTGGAATCCAACGAGGTCGCCAAGCTGCCGCTGGCCCGGGTCTTCAAGACCAGCTGGCGCCAGCTGATCCTGGGCACGTTCATCATGCTTGCCACCTACGTGCTGTTCTACCTGATGACAACGTTCACGCTGACCTACGGCACCCGCGCCGCCACCCTGGACGCAGCCAAGGCTGCCGCCGAGAAGGCCGGCAAGCCGATGACCGAGGCGGCCGCGGCGGCGTTCGTCCCCGGCCTGGGCTACACCCGCAACGACTTCCTCTGGATGCTGATTGCCGGTGTTGTGTTCTTCGGTATCTTCACCCTGGTCTCCGGCCCGCTGGCGGAGAAGTACGGCCGCCGCAAGATGCTGATCGCCGTGACCCTCGGCATCTTCGGCTTCGGCCTGCTCTTTGTCCCGCTGTTCAGCGCCGGCTTCGTGGGCACGATGGCCCTGCTGATCATCGGCTTCTCCCTGATGGGGCTGACCTTCGGGCCCATGGGTGCGCTGCTGCCGGAGCTGTTCCCGACGAACGTCCGGTATACCGGCTCCGCCATCAGCTACAACTTCTCCAGCATCCTCGGTGCGGCCGTTGCCCCGTTCATCGCCGTCTGGCTTTGGGAAATGGCGAAGGGCAGCCCCGTCCTGGTCGGCGTGTACCTTGCCTCCATGTCCGTGCTGACGCTGATCGCACTGTTCGTCAGCAAGGAAACCCGCGACCTGGACTACACCAACAACGTGGCCTGACGCCCGCTTCCCGGCCGGGGTTGACGCTCCAGCCCGGTTGCTGAGAGAAATGCCCGGCGTGTTCACTGAACACGCCGGGCATTTCCGTGTCGGCAGGAGGATCCGGGAAAACAACTGGGCGGGAGCACGGCGGGGGCTAGCGCGCGTAGAGCCCCACGAAGTTCCGCAGGATTTTCATCGGTTCCGAGGCGGAGAACCGGCGCGCGTCCTCGATCAGCATTTCGGCCGATTCGGGCGGGAAGTAGCCCGCATGGCGGTAGATGTCGATCCTGGTGGCCAGGCCCTGCGCATCGAGCTCCGGGTGGAACTGGGTGGCGTACAGGTTGGTCTTGATGCGGAACATGTGCACGGGGCAGGCAGCGGAGCTGGCCAGGAGCACCGCGTGGGAGGGCAGGAGGGTGCAGGCTTCCTTGTGGCCGGTGAAGGCCGTGAAGCTCTCCGGCAGCCCGCGCAGCAGGGGGTCCACCAGCCCGTCCTCCGTCAGCTTGATGGTCACGCCGCCAAGGCCCTCGCCGTAGGTCCGGTCGATCACGGCGCCCTGGTGCCGGCCCAGCGTCCCGACCCCGTAGCAGGCGCCGAGGAACGGGAAGTCCGCCGGCACGATCCGGTCGAGCAGGGCCGCGAGTTCATGCTCCACCCGGTGCTGGACGTCGCTTTTCTGCCCGGCGGGGTCGCTGGACGTGAACGGGCTTCCGCCCACAATCACACCGGAGTACTCGGAAAGGTCCAGCGGGGGCAGCGGTGCGGCTTCCATTCGGATGCGCCGCAGCTGCGCGGGTTCGAGGCCGCCGTAGCGCAGGTAGGCTTCGTATTCGTCCTCGGCGGCGGCGTCCTCGGCCCGGGACGCGAGGAGCAGGAATGGTTTCACAGACCAAGTCTGCACGGACGGGACGCAGGGGCACCAGAGGCGCGCCTGCGTCCCGCCAGTCGGGCAGCTACTCGGCGGCCGCGTCCTCAATCAGCGCGATGATGGCGCCGGCGGAGACCGTTTCGCCAGCCGCGGCGGCCAGCCCGATCACGATTCCGGCGCGGTGCGCGGTGAGCGGCTGCTCCATCTTCATGGCCTCGAGCACCACAACAAGATCACCCTCGGCCACAAGGTCACCCTCGACGACGGCCACCTTCACGATGGTTCCCTGCATGGGGGAGGTCAGGGCGTTGCCACTGGCTGCTGCCACGGCGCCGCCGCTGCGGGAGCGCTTCTTGACCTTGGCCGGCTTGGCGGCCCCCGAACCGGCCCCTGTGCCCAGCGACGCCGGGAGAACGACCTCCAGGCGCTTGCCGCCGACCTCGACGACGACGCGCTGGCGTTCGCCGCCGTCGGCCGGTTCAGCCTCGGTGCCGGTCGGCGTCCAGGCGGGGATGTCGTTGACGAAGGCCGTCTCGATCCAGCGGGTGTGGACCTTGAACGGGCCGTCGGCGGGGGCGAAATCCGGGTTGGTGACGACGGCGAGGTCGAACGGGATGACGGTGGGGATGCCCTCAACCACCATCTCCTCGAGGGCGCGGCGGGCGCGCTGCAGGGCCTGCGTGCGGGTGGCGCCGGTGACGATCAGCTTGGAGAGCATCGAGTCGAAGTTGCCGCTGATGACATCGCCCTGCTCCACGCCGGAGTCGATCCGCACGCCGGGGCCGGTCGGGTTCAACAGCCGTGTGATGGTGCCGGGGGCGGGCATGAAGTTCCGGCCCGGGTCCTCGCCGGTGATGCGGAACTCGATCGAGTGGCCGCGGACTTCGGGGTCCCCGTAGCCGAGTTCCTCGCCGCGGGCCAGCCGGAACTGCTCGCGGACGAGGTCGATGCCGGTGACTTCCTCGGAGACGCAGTGCTCCACCTGGAGGCGGGTGTTGACCTCAAGGAAGGAGATGGTGCCGTCCTGGCCCACAAGGAACTCGCAGGTGCCGGCGCCGAGGTAGCCGGCCTCCTTGAGGATGGCTTTGGAGGACTCGTAGAGGCGGCGGTTCTGCTCCTCCGTGAGGAACGGGGCCGGTGCCTCTTCGACGAGCTTCTGGTTCCGGCGCTGCAGCGAGCAGTCGCGGGTGGAGACCACCACAACGTTGCCGTACGCGTCGGCGAGGCACTGGGTCTCGACGTGGCGCGGGGCGTCCAGGAAGCGTTCAATAAAGCATTCCCCACGGCCGAAGGCCGCGACGGCCTCGCGGACGGCGGATTCGAAGAGCTCGGGGATTTCCTCGCGGGTGCGGGCCACCTTGATGCCGCGTCCGCCGCCGCCGAAGGCTGCCTTGATGGCGACCGGCAGGCCGAACTTGTCCACGAACTCAAGGATTTCCTCGGCGGACTCCACCGGGTCGGCGGTGCCGGGAACCTGCGGTGCGCCGACCTTTTCGGCGATGTGGCGGGCCTGGACCTTGTCGCCCAGGGCGGCGATCGCGGCGGGGGAGGGCCCGATCCAGGTGATGCCGGCGTCGATCACCTTGGCGGCGAACTCGGCGTTCTCGGCGAGGAAGCCGTAGCCGGGGTGGATGGCGTCGGCGCCGGAGCGGCGGGCCACCTCGATCAGCTTGTCCATCACGAGGTAGGACTCTGCGGCGGTGTTGCCGCCCAGGGCGTAGGCCTCGTCAGCGAGTTTGACGTGCAGGGCGTCGCGGTCCGGGTCCGCGTACACCGCAACTGAGGCGAGGCCTTCATCGCGCGCGGCGCGGATGATGCGCACCGCGATTTCGCCGCGGTTGGCGATCAGCACCTTGCTCATTCGGCGGGTTTCTGCCGCGGTGCCTTCTTGGGCTGATCGCTGCACGGGATTTGCGGACTGCTCCGAATTTGCTGACAAGGCGTCTCCTTCTTTCCTTCAGGGAGCCTAGCGCGGTTTTGTGGGTTCCGCCGATATTAGTTGCGGATTCCGCGGGTAAAGCGCCCTGCCTTTGTAGGGTTGCTACAAAGGCGCGCGAATTAGCTCACTCGGCCCGGAGCAGTGCGGGATCCGCTGCGCCGGTGGTCCACAGTTCGGTGATGCCCACCTGCGCCTGTCCCAGCAGCCCGCGGAGGGTGGAAATGGACAGCCCGACGACGGCGTGCGGGTCGCCGTCGACCTTGCGGATGAAGGCCCCGCCGTAGCCGTCGATCGTGAAGGAGCCAGCGCACTGCAGTGGCTCCCCGGTTGCGATGTAGGTGTCGATTTCCTCGGGGGTCATCTCCATGAAGTGGACCTCGGCGGAGGTGACGTGCCCGAGGGTAGCGCCGGAGCCGGCGGCCTGGGACTCATCGGTGCCCTCGGTGTCCCTGCAGTCCACGAGCCAGTGGCCGGTGTGCAGTACTCCTTTACTGCCGCTCATCCGCAGCATCCGCTCTTTGGCGACGTCGGCCGTGTACGGCTTGCCGTGTGCCTCGCCGTCGAACTCAAAGACCGAATCGCAGCCGATCACCAGGGCGCCGTCGGCTTCGGGCAGCGAGGCGACGGCCTCGGCCTTGGCCCGGGCAAGCAGCAGGGCGGTGTCGTGCGGGTCTGTCACGCCGTAGCGGGCCTGGACGGCGTCCTCGTCGACGTCCGAGACGAGGATTTCGTGCCGGATGCCGGCATCGGTCAGCAGCTTGGTGCGGGCAGGGGACTGGGAGGCAAGGATAAGGCGGGTCACTGCTCCAGCCTAGTTCACGGCCGGGTGGGGGCCCATGGACTGCGGCGGATCTTCCGGCCGTGCGGCAGCGCCGGGAACTCCATGAGCGGCGTTGCCAACGTCACCCCGGACCCCGCTTTTGCATATCGACAATTATCGATACGCTGAAAGGGTCGCAATCATGATGGTCACGTCCCCGCCGGGACCGCGGCCTGAATGCGTGGGACTCAGTGGTCCGGTATCGCATCGAACCACCACACAGTCAAGGAGCACCACATGCCTGCCATTCGAATCTACGAATCCGCCCTCTGCTGTGACACCGGGGTTTGCGGCCCCGACGTCGACCAGTCCCTCGTGGCTGTGACCGCGGACGTGCGTCATCTCCAGGGCCTCGGTGCCGACATTGCGCGCCACAACCTCGCCAGCGAACCGACTGCCTTCGCGGAGGACGAAACGGTCCGCGGGTTCATGCACCTGGTCGGATCCAAAGGCCTGCCGCTCACCATCGTCGACGGCGTTACGGTCGCCACCGGCAGCTACCCGAGCCGCGGGCAGTTGCTCGCCTTCGCCGGACTGGGCGAAGCCAAGGTTGACCCGCAGTCCCGCCCGGAGCTCGGACTGAGTGAAAAATCCGGCGGCTGCTGCGGCGGCTCGACGAGCTGCTGCTAGGTCCCGGCGTGAAGTTTCTCGAGAACGCGCCCCGTTTCCTGTTCTTTACCGGCAAAGGCGGTGTGGGCAAGACCTCGGTAGCGTGTGCAACAGCGCTCACCCTTGCCAAGTCCGGTCACAAGGTTTTGCTGGTCAGCACCGACCCCGCATCCAATGTGGGGCAGGTCTTCGGCGTGACCATCGGGAACACTGTCACTCCCATCCAGGATGTGCCGGGCCTATTGGCGCTGGAAATTGACCCGGAGCAGGCCGCCGAGGCCTACCGGGAGCGGATCATCGCACCTGTCCGCGGGCTCCTGCCCGAGACTGAACTGGCCGGCATTGCCGAGAGCCTCTCGGGCTCCTGCACCACCGAGATCGCCTCCTTCGACGAGTTCACCAACCTGCTCGCCGGCGACACCTCCTACGGCGACTACGACCACATCGTCTTCGATACCGCGCCGACCGGCCACACGATCCGGCTGCTGCAGCTGCCCGGCTCCTGGACCGATTTCCTGGCGGCAGGCAAAGGGGACCCGTCCTGCCTGGGCCCCCTGTCGGGACTCGACAAGCACAAGCAGGTGTACGCCCAAGCGGTCCAGGCCCTCACGGACCCGGCGAGGACCCGGCTTGTCCTGGTCAGCCGCGCGCAGACATCGTCACTGAGCGAAATTGAGCGGACATACCTCGAGCTCAACCAGATCGGGATCGGGGGAGGATACGTCGTCGTCAACGGCGTCCTGCCGGAAGCCGCAGGGGACGAGGAGCTGGCGCAGGCGCTGCGCGCCCGGGAGGCCGCTGCCATCGCAGCCATTCCCGAGGCGGTCGCCGGTCTGCCCCGTGATGTCCTGGATCTGAAAGCGGGCAATATGGTCGGCATTGCGGCGCTTGAATCCCTGTTCGCGCCCACTTCCCGCGCCGAGATCCCTGATGACGCTGCGCTGGTCCCCGAGATTGAGGACGCCCCACTGGCTGCCCTGGTGAACGAAGTGGAGCTCGGCGGCCACGGCCTCGTGATGTGTATGGGCAAGGGCGGGGTCGGGAAGACCACCGTGGCTGCCGCCATTGCGGTCGCCCTGGCCAAACGCGGGCATGCGGTCCACCTCACCACGACCGATCCCGCAGCCCACCTCACCGAAACACTCCACGGCTCCATCCCGGGCCTCACGGTTTCGCGCATCGATCCGGAAGCAGCCATCCAGGAGTACCGCTATCACGTGATGGAGACCAAGGGCAGGAGCCTGGACGATGACGGGCGCGCTGCCCTCGCCGAGGACCTGATGTCCCCGTGCACGGACGAGGTGGCTGTCTTCCGGCAGTTCTCCAAGGTGGTCCAGGAATCCCGCCGGCACTTCGTGGTGATCGACACGGCACCGACCGGCCACACCCTGCTGCTCCTGGACGCCACCGGTTCGTACCACCGGGAGATCACCCGCCAGGTCGGCGCCACCAAGGGATTCGTGACGCCCCTCATGCGGCTGCAGGACCCGGCCCAGACCAAGGTTGTCCTCGTTACGCTGGCCGAAACAACGCCGGTACTGGAAGCCCAAGAGCTGAAGAGTGATTTGGAACGGGCCGGAATCCACCCGTGGGCCTGGGTCATCAACAACTCGATCGCCGCAGCACACCCGCAGACGCCTTTCCTGCGGGCCCGCGCCGCGAGCGAAATCGAACAGATCACGAAGGTGCACACCCTGACGGACCGGGTCGCCCTCATTCCGTTGCTGCCCGAGGAACCCATCGGCGAGGAGAAGTTGTCGGCCCTGACTGGGACGCGTCTGGCTTGCTAGCCGTCCAGTCGCCCGGCCAGCAGTGCTTCGATGTCCCGGACGGTCGCGTCCAGCCTGGCGATCGTGTCCCGTTGGATGGCCCGCAGGTATTCGGCATCGGACTCGCCGTCCTGCACCCAGTTCTCGTCGCCCGGGGCGTCCATCGCCTGGCGCGTGTTGGCAGTTGCCGTCCTGACGTTGTCCAGCATCGCGCGCAGCAGGTCTTCTGTGGTGGGGGCCTCGGTCATGATGTTCTCCTTGGGTGCGGTCCAGTTGCCAGGTCCTTGGGGCGACTCTGTCGGCATGTGCGTCGCAGGAACTAAAGGGCCTGCGTGCGACGTTCGATCAGGACGGTGTCCCGCCATCGGCCGGCGGCGGGGCCGTGGGCCATCCGGGCGATCTTTTCCCGTCGCCCCACGACCCTGAATCCGTGGGCGAGGTGTAGCTTCAGGCTCGGCTCGTTCTCAGGAAAAATGCTTGCCTGGATGGTCCAGATTCCGTCTTCCTCCGTCGAGACAATCAAGGACCGGAGGAGCGCGGACCCTATCCGCCGGCCGCGGGCCGCCTCGGAAACGTAGATGGAGTGCTCGACGACGCCGGCGTACACCGGACGGGCGGAAACGCCGGACACGGCCGCCCAGCCGAGAATCCCGCCGTCGGGCGCCTCCGCCACCAAACGGTGTGAAGCGAGCCGCGTGCCGTCGAAACCGCGCCAGTCCGGCGCGCCGTGCTCGAACGTTGCCTGCCCGGTCGCGATTCCCTCGCTGTAGATCCTTTGGACCTCAGGCCAGTCCGATTTCTGCATCGGCCGGACCGTGACGCCGGACGCCGGACCGCGGCTCACAGGGACGCCAGGAGGCCGGCCGTCTGCTCCAGGGCGCCAGGGATGAGGGAGTAGTAAGCCCACGTGCCGCGCTTTTCACGGTGCAGCAGGCCGGCGTCGACCAGGATCTTCAAGTGATGGGAGACGGTGGGTTGGCCCAGGTCCAGCGGCTCGGTGAGGTCGCAGACGCAGGATTCACCGGACGCCTCGGCCTTGACCATGGAGAGCAGACGCAGCCGGGTCGGATCAGCCAGGGCCTTGAAGACGAGGGCCTTTTGACGGGCATCCTCCGCGCTGAGGATCGGCCGCGCGGACGGTGCACAGCAGGTCGCGGCGAGGGCCGGCTCAACAGTTTGCAGGGAATTCATGTGTCTATTATGCACACAGATTGACATTCATCGATATAGTTGGGAATACTTCATATCGACAAGCATCAATCTAAAGCTGAGCAGCACAGGAGTCCCGTGAGCATCCAGACTGACCCGTCGCCCGCCCTTGAAGGCGAGGTTGCCGTTGTCGGCAAACTTTCCACCCTGGACCGTTTCCTGCCCGTGTGGATCATCGCAGCTATGGTCCTGGGGCTGCTCCTGGGCAGCTTCATCCCGGGCCTGAACACTGCCCTCGAGTCGGTCAAGATCGGCGAAGTCTCGCTGCCAATAGCCATCGGGCTGCTGGTGATGATGTACCCCGTGCTGGCCAAGGTCCGCTACGACCAGGCGCACCGCGTCGTCGGGGACCGCAAGCTGATGGTCACCTCGCTGGTCCTGAACTGGGTGCTGGCCCCGGCGTTCATGTTCGCCCTGGCCTGGATCTTCATCCCGGACCTGCCCGAGTACCGGACCGGCCTCATCATCGTGGGCCTGGCCCGCTGCATCGCCATGGTGATGATCTGGAACGACCTCGCCTGCGGGGACCGGGAAGCTGCCGCCGTGCTGGTCGCCATCAATTCCGTCTTCCAGGTCATCGCGTTCGGCGCGCTCGGCTGGTTTTACCTGCAGCTGCTGCCGGGATGGTTGGGCCTGCCGACCACCAGTGCCGGCTTCTCCTTCTGGGCCATCACCGCTTCCGTGCTGGTTTTCCTGGGAATCCCGCTGCTGGCCGGATTTCTCACCCGCACGATCGGCGAAAAGGCCAAGGGCCGCGACTGGTACGAAGGAACGTTCCTGCCGAAGCTCGGCCCGTGGGCGCTGTACGGCCTCCTCTTCACGATCACCCTGCTTTTCGCCCTGCAGGGCGGCACCATCACCTCCCGTCCGTTGGACGTCGTCCGCATCGCCCTGCCGCTGCTGGTCTACTTCCTGGTGGTCTTCGGCGCCGGCATGCTGATCGGCAAGTGGCTGGACCTCGGCTACGCCAAGACCACCACCCTGGCGTTCACCGCCGCGGGCAACAACTTTGAACTCGCCATCGCGGTGGCAATCGGCACTTTCGGTGTCACGTCCGGCCAGGCCCTCGCCGGCGTCGTCGGGCCCTTGATCGAGGTCCCGGTGCTTGTTGCACTGGTGTACGTGGCACTTTGGGCCCGCACACGCTTCTTCACGTCCAGCGCCCTTTCCGTCTAACCCCCCAGAAACTTCAGGAGAAACCCGTGAGCACCGAAACCGCCAAGAAGCCCTCTGTCCTGTTTGTCTGCGTCCACAACGCCGGCCGCTCCCAGATGGCCGCCGCCTTCCTCACCACCCTGTCCGACGGCGCCATCGAGGTCCGCTCCGCCGGCTCCCAGCCCGCCGACAAGGTCAACCCGGCCGCCGTCGAGGCCATGGCCGAACTCGGCATCGACATGTCCGCCGAGATCCCGAAGGTCCTCACCACCGAGGCCGTCAAGGAATCCGACGTCGTGATCACCATGGGCTGCGGCGACACCTGCCCGATCTTCCCCGGCAAGCGCTACGAGGACTGGGAACTCGAGGACCCGGCCGGCCAGGGCGTCGAAGCCGTCCGCCCGATCCGCGACGACATCAAGGCCCGCATCGAGGACCTCATCGCATCCCTCACCCCCGCCGCCAAGTAGGAGCACGGCCATGACCGAACAGCTGATCATCATCGGGTCCGGCCCTGCCGGCTACACCGCGGCGATCTACGCCGCCCGCGCCGGGCTCAAGCCGCTCGTCATCGCCGGAGCCGTCACCGCCGGCGGTGCCCTGATGAACACCACCGAGGTGGAAAACTTCCCAGGCTTCCCCGCCGGCGTCCAGGGCCCAGAGCTGATGGACGGCCTCCAGCAGCAGGCCGAGAAATTCGGCGCGCGCGTGGTGTTCGACGACGTCACCGAAGTGACGCTCACCGGGCACCTCAAGCGCGTGGTCACCGGAGCCGGCGAGACCCATGAGGCAGTGGCCGTCATCCTCGCCACCGGCTCCGCCTACAAGGAACTCGGCCTGGCGGAGGAGAAGAAGTTCAGCGGTCACGGGCTCTCCTGGTGCGCCACCTGCGACGGGTTCTTCTTCCGCGACCAGGACATCATTGTGGTCGGCGGCGGAGACTCGGCCATGGAGGAAGCGACGTTCCTGACCCGGTTCGGGAAGTCCGTCACGGTGGTGGTCCGCAAGGGCGAACTCCGGGCCTCCCGCATCATGGCCCAGCGGGCCAAGGACAACCCCAAGATCAGCTTCGCGTGGAACTCCGCCGTCACCGCGATCCACGGCGACGGCAAGGTCACCGGCGTCACCCTGATCGACACCCGGACCGGGGAAACCCGGGAACAGGGCGCCACCGGAGTCTTCGTCGCGATCGGCCATGTCCCGCGCACTGAACTGCTGCACGGCCAGGTGGAGCTCGATGCCGAGGGTTACATCATGGTCGATTCACCCACCACGGTCACCAACCTGTCCGGCGTCTTCGCCTGCGGGGACGCCGTGGACCACCGCTACCGCCAGGCCATCACCGCCGCCGGCACCGGCTGCGCCGCGGCCCTGGACGCCGAACGCTACCTCGCCGCCCTGGACGACGCGGACAGCATCGCCACCGCGCTGGTCGAAGACCCCACCCACGCCTGAGCACCACCACGGATGAAACAGAGGACACCATGGCTGTCACCACAACCCTTCCCGTAGCTGTCATTGGAGCCGGCCCGGTCGGCCTCGCCGCCGCAGCGCACCTGATCGAGCGTGGCCTGGAGCCGCTCATTCTCGAGGCCGGCCCGACGGCGGGTGCCGCGATCGGGCGGTGGCGCCACATCCGGTTGTTCTCTCCGTGGCGGTACAACACCGACGCCGCCGCCGTCCGCCTGCTCGCCGGTAACGGCTGGGTATCACCTGAGCCGACGGCGCTGCCCACCGGCGGCGAACTCATCGACGGCTACCTCACCCCGCTCGCCGCGCTTCCCGCGATCGCGTCCCGCCTGCACACCGGCGCCCGCGTCGTGGCAGTGACCCGGCAGGGCCTGGACAAGACCCACAGCCGCAATCGCGACACCACACCGTTTGTGGTCCGGGTCGAACACGCCGACGGAGAAGTCCGCGACCACCAGGCCGCCGGTGTCATCGACGCCTCCGGCACGTGGTCCACCCGCAACCCGCTCGGAACCTCCGGACTGCCCGCCCTCGGCGAAGCCGCCGCCGCTGACAGGATTTCCGCACCGCTGCCGGACGTCCTGGGCCGCGACCGCGAAGCCTTTGCCGCGCGCACCGCCGTCGTGGTCGGCGCGGGCCACTCCGCCGCCAACACCCTGCTCAACCTCTCCGAGCTCGCAGCCCAGGTGCCCGGGACGAAGATCGTGTGGGCCATCCGCGGCGCATCCGCCGCCAAGGTCTACGGGGGAGGCGACGCCGACGGGCTCGCCGCCCGCGGCCAGCTCGGCAGCCGGCTCCGCAGCCTCGTCGAGACCGGCGCCGTCGAACTTCACACCGGGTTCGGGATCGCCGCCCTCGCCACGGCCGACGGCGCCGTCACCCTGACCTCCACGGACGGCCGCACCCTCGAGGCCGACGTCGTGGTTCCCGCCACCGGCTTCCGCCCCGATCTGGACATCCTCCGGGAACTCCGGCTGGAACTGGACCCGGGAGTCGAAGCCCCGCGTGAGCTTGGTCCGCTGATCGACCCCGAATTCCACTCCTGCGGCACCGTCGAGCCGCACGGCGCCAGGATGCTGGCCCACCCGGAGCAGGACTTCTACATCGTGGGCATGAAGTCCTACGGCCGGGCCCCGACCTTCCTGCTCGCCACCGGCTACGAGCAGGTCCGCTCTGTCGCGGCCGCCCTGGCCGGTGACCGTGAAGCCGCCGACGCGGTCCAGCTCGAACTCCCCGAGACCGGCGTCTGCTCCTCAGACATCGGCAGCAGCTGCGACGTCCCCGCGGCCCTACCCTCGGGATTTGTCGCCGAGACTTCCGGCGGCTGCTGCGGAGCGCCCGAACCGGTCCTCGTCGGGTTCCCCACCGGACTGGCCCACGGCCGCTCCGGCGGGAACTGATCTCCTCACCCCTGCTTTTGTCCACTGACCACACTGGAGAGCTGTCATGACTGACCACCCTGAACAGGGCCTGGGCCTGCAGGACAACACCGAAGTCCTGCAGCGGATCAGCGCGCGGCTGGCAGACCGGTTTGCCGGCATTTTTGCCGCAGAGACGGTCGAACGCTACGTCTTCGAGTCGTACACCGCCCTTGCCCGGACCGCGAAGATCAGCACGTACCTGCCGTCCACCACCGAGCACTTTGCCAGCGACCGGCTCAGCGCCCTGGCCAAGTCCAAGGGGGCCGTCGCCTCCGAGGTCCCCGAAGTGCTGTTCGTCTGCGTGCAGAACGCCGGACGGTCCCAGATGGCCGCAGCACTCCTGAATGTCGAAGCCAAGGGCAGGATCCGGGTCCGTTCCGCCGGCTCCCTCCCTGCCGCCGAACTCGACCCCGCCGTCGTCGCGGCGATGTCCGGAATGGGGCTGGACCTGACCAGGGACTATCCCAAACCCCTCACCGACGACGTCGTGCGCGCCTCCGACGTCGTGATCACGATGGGTTGCGGTGACTCCTGCCCGATCTACGCTGGCAAACGCTACGAGGACTGGGAGCTGGCAGACCCGGCCGGCCTTTCCGTTGCGGCCGTGCGGATCATCCGCGATGAGATCCACGACCGGGTCAAGGCATTGGCAGCATCACTGCTCAGCGCCTCCGGCGCACACGAGGAAGAATCAAACGCATGACCGAGACCACGAAGCAGCCCAGCGTCCTGTTCGTCTGCAGCAAGAACGGCGGGAAGTCCCAGCTCGCCGCCGGACTGATGAACCAGCTAGCACACGGGACCGTCACGGTGCACTCCGCCGGGACCAAACCCGGCAAGTCGCTGAACCCCCAGTCCGTGGACGCGCTGGCAGAACTCGGCATCGACATCACCGGCGAACACCCCAAACCCGTCACCGACGACGTACTGAACGCGGTCGACGTCGTCATCGTCCTGGGCAACGAGGCAAAAGTCGAAGCCCCCGAGGGCAAGCGGCTCGAGGTCTGGGACACGGGCGAGCCCTCCGAACGCGGCATCGAAGGCATGGAACGCATGCGCCTGGTCCGGGATGACATCAAGGCCCGGGTCCAGAAGCTGTATGCGGAGCTCGCCGGGAAGTGACAGTGCCCGCGGCCGTGCTCGCCGGCGCGGTCCGCGGGTGCCAGACCCTGCTGCAGGCCACGATCGTAGGCGACCGCTGGGGCACCCGGAACCTCGGCACCCTGCGGGGAGTCTTCGCGGCCCCGCTGACGGCCGTCACCGCCATCGCCCCGGCTGCAGGTCCGCTGCTTGCCGCCTGGCTCGGCAGCTACTCGGCGATGGCGTACGCCATGGCGGCATCGGCCGCTGCGGCTGCCATTTTCGCCGCTGCCATGAGCCTGCGGGAGAACCGTCGGGCCGCGGTCTGGTGAGGGATTTCAGCCCCGAAATGATCTTGGGGGCCATAATGAGGCCATGCACATTGAACTGCTAACCATTCCGGGTTGCCCTCACAGCCGCTCGGCCCGGGAACTGTTCGCCAGTGCACTGGAGCTGGAAGGCATCGATCCGGCGCTGCTCACGGTCACGGAAATCACCACAGACGCGGACGCGGCAACAGCGTCATTCCACGGCTCACCCTCCTTCATCATTGATGGGACCGATCTCTTCCCGTCAAACGCGGCGCCGGCTCTGACGTGCCGCGTCTATCCGAGCCAGCGCGGATTCACCGGACAGCCGGACCTGGATTCCCTCCGCAAAGCAGTCCGCGGAGTCGTACCCCGGGGCCGGCTGCGGACCTGAGGTGTGGGAGCGCACACCATGGAGCCAACAAGGGATGAGATCACAGCAGGCTACCGCCGTGCCGTCCACGACCTCGACATCTGGCTCGGGAGCACAACGTCCGCGGATCTTCACCGCAAAAGCGACGGAACACGGTGGACCAACGAAGAGCTGCCGTTCCACATGGTCTTCGGCTACATGGTTGTCCGCGCTCTCCTGCCCCTGGTCCGGGTCGTCAGCCGCCTCCCCAAGCCGGCCCGCACCGGGTTCGCCGCCGCGCTGAACGCGGGCACCCGACCATTCGATGTCGTGAATTACGGGGGCTCCCGCGCCGCCGCCCTCGTCTACAACCGGCGAAGGATGGGCCGGAAACTTGATCGAACGATCAATGCCTTGACACAGCGCCTGGAACGCGAGAGCTCATCTTCGCTCGCCCGCTCAATGCCCTTCCCCGACAGGTGGGACCCGTTCTTCAAACCCGTCATGACGCTTCACGATGTCTACGCCTACCCCACACTGCACTTCGACTTCCACGCCAAGCAGCTGAATCTCCGTCGCCCGGAGGGCCGGGACTGGCCCTGAAAGCACCTGCTTGCTCCGCGGCGGTAAGCGGTCATCCGACGCCCCGCGGCGCGAACATGATGACAGCCAGCCGGGCCCACCACCACGCTGGGCCAGGCCGTGGGCCGGGCGCACCCGGGAGATTCACACTCGCGTCCGCTGACGGCTACGGGGCGGTTGCCTCAGCGGTGTCCGTGACGGAACCCGGGAGGGCGGCCGCAGGTTTCCGCAGCTTGGCGCCTTCAACATCCACGTCCGGCAGGATCCGGTCCAGCCAGCGCGGCAGCCACCAGGCCTTTTCGCCGAGCAGGTACATCACGGCCGGGACGATGGTCATACGGACCACAAAGGCGTCAATCAGCACACCGAAGGCCATGGCGAAGCCGAGCGGCCGGACCATGTTCAGGTGCGAGAAGATGAAGCCCGAGAACACGCTGACCATGATGATCGCGGCCGCGGTGACCACGGCGGCGGCGTGGCTGAAGCCGGAGCGGACCGCATGCTTGGCCGATTCTCCGTGCATGTAGGACTCGCGCATGCCGGAGGTGATGAACACCTGGTAGTCCATGGCCAGGCCGAACAGCACGCCGATCAGGATAATCGGCAGGAAGCTCAGCACGGCGCCCGGGTTCTCGACGCCGAAGATGGTCCCCAGCCAGCCCCACTGGTAGACGGCGACAACGGCACCGAACGCGGCGGCGAGCGAGAGCAGGAATCCGCCCGTGGCCAGCAGCGGTACCCAGATGGAGCGGAACACGAGCAGCAACAGGATCAGCGAAAGGCCAACCACGATCGCCAGGTAGGGCGGCAGCGCGTCACCGAGCTTGGTGGACACATCGACGTTGCCGGCGGTCTGTCCGGTGAGCCCGATGCTCACGCCGGTGGTGTCCTTGATCTGGCCCTTTTCGGCGCGGAGCTCGGAGACCACCCGGACGGTGCTGGCGCTGGCCGGGCCTTCCTTCGGGATGACCTGGAACACCGCGGTACGGCGGTCCTCGCTCAGGGCCAGCGGCACGGCGGCGCTGACATTTTCAGTCCCGCGCAGGATATCCGCGACGTCGAACTGCGTGGCCTGGGCCTCGGCTGCGCTGAGCCCCTCGGGGAGGTCGCCCACCACGATGATCGGGCCGGTCATGCCCTCGCCGAAGCTCCGTTTGGTGACGTCGTAGGCCTTGAAGGCCTGCGACGCGACCGGCTCGGAGCTGGCGTCCGGCAGGGCGAGCCGCAGCTGGCTCGCGGGCAGCGCCACAACACCGAGCAGTACCACTCCGGCCAGCAGGGCCAGCCACGGGTGGTTGGTGACGATGCCGCCCCAGCCGTGGCTGCTGCGGTATTCGTCCTTCGTGCGGTCCTCGGTTTCGTGTCCGGGGGCGGCGTTGTGCTGCTCCGCCTTGGCCCAGGCCCGCTTGGAGATCAGTTTCCGGCCCACGAGGGAGAGAACAGCCGGCGTCAGGGTCAGGGCAACGACGACGGCGACGGCTACCGTCGCGGCGGCCGAGAGTCCCATGACGGCCAGGAACGGAAGGCCCGGGACCACGAGGGCCGCGAGGGCGATGATGACGGTAAGGCCGGCGAAGAGCACGGCGTTGCCGGACGTGCCGGTGGCCAGCGCCACGGACTCCTCGGGGTCCATGCCGGCGAGCAGCTGGCCGCGGTGCCGGTTGACGATGAACAGGGAGTAGTCGATGCCGACGGCGAGGCCGAGCATCAGCGCCAGCATAGGGGAGATGGAGCTCATGTCCATGGCGCCGCTGAGGGCGAACGTTGCGCCCACACCGACGGCGACGCCGACGACGGCCATCAGCAGCGGGAGGCCCGCGGCGATCAGGGTCCCGAGCATGATGATCAGGACCAGGGCTGCGACCGCGATGCCGAGGATCTCGGCGGTGCCGAAGAGCTCGGAGATGTCCTCGCTGATTTCCTTGCTGGGCAGGGCGGTGACGTTGGCGGCGGAAACCTCCTTGACGATGTCCTGGACTTCCTGGCGGACCTCGGGCTTGAGGCCGTTGATGGAGGTCTTGAACTGGACCTGCGCGATCGCGGCCTTGCCGTCCTCGGAGACGAACCGGAGGCCCTTCGAGGCTTCCAGCTGGCGTGTGCCGAGCGCCAGCTTGGCCTCGCCGGCGTCCAGTTCCTTGGTGCCGGCGTCGAGCTTGGCCTGGCCTTCGGCGAGGGCAGCCTTCTGCTGGCCGAGCTGCGCCTCGATGGCGGCCGGCGGCATTCCGGCGGCCGTCATCTGCTGTTCGGCAGCTTCCAGCTTGGCCTTTCCTGCGGCGAGTTCGGCGGCGGCCGCCTCCAGCTGGGCCTTGCCGGCGGCGGACTGCTCCTTGCCGGCGGCGAGGTCGGCGGCGGCCTTGTCCAGCTGAGCCTGGGTGGCGAACGGGTCAACAGTGCCCTGGACCTCCGGGAGGGTCTTGAGCTTGGCCAGCGCAGCCGTGACGGCATCCTTTCCGGCCGGGCTGAACTGGGCGCCGTTGGCCTCGAACACAACGCTCGCCGAACCGCCGGAGGATGAGGGGAGCTCGCTCTTGAGCTTGTCCGCCATCTGCTGCGTCTCGGTACCGGGGATTTGGAAGTTGTTGGACAGGGTGCCGTGGAAGGCAGCTGCCGCGCCACCGACGGCCACCATCACGGCAAGCCAGACGGAGATGACGAGCCAGCGGTGCCGGTAGGAGAACTTGCCGAGGCGGTAGAGCAAAAGTGCCATGTCAGTGCCGATCTGGGAAAGGGGTGGCGGTGGAATTTTTGGCCGAAATAGTGGCCTGGTGGGTCTCGGGGTTGGCGAATCCGGAGCCCAGCAGACCCATGGAATCGATCAGGAGTTGCCGGAGGGTGGAAAGCGATTCGGCGGAGAGGGAGCCGCCGCAGCGCGCGAACCAGACATCCATGGCGGCTTTGCCGCAGTAGATGACGGAACCGGCGAGGGCGCGCAGGTACAGTTCGTCGATCTCGACGCCGCCGCCCTGACTGAAGCGATCCCGGGCGGCGTCAGTAATCTCGGCGGTGCAGTGGTCCCACGCTTCCAGTTCGGAGCGGTTGAGCTGCGGGTTGGACTGGCCAAGGCTGTAGAGTTCGGCCAGCGGGGCGATGGTCATCGGGTCGGCGAGCTCAACGAGGGCCGCCCGCGCAGATTCCAGGATGGGCTCATCGGCGGGCCGGAGCCGGAACTGCTGGAGCGCCGTGTCCAGGAACCCGTGGGTCACCGAGGCGATGACCACTTCAGTGCTGCTGAAGTAGTTGAAGAAGGTCCGGCGGGAGATTCCGGCGGCTTCGGCAATGTCCTCCACCGTGAAGTTGCCCGGGCCCTTGGAGCGGAGCAGGCCGAGCGCCGCTTCCGTTATGGCCTGCCGGGTGGCGGCCTTATTCAGCTCGCGGCGCGATGGCACTGACAGTAGTTCAGGGGGCGCGGCGGCGGACGCCGGGGGCGCGGCTGCGCGAGAAGGAGACGTGGACACGCGATTACACTACGTGCATGTTTGCACTCAGGGCAAGTTTTTATCCGCGCCGGACTTCGTCAGGAAAACGGACTGGCCGGTGGCGCCCGGTTCGCCCGCCGGGATGGGGACAGCGAACACGGCCGTGCCGTAGGCGCAGACCTCGGTCCACGTGGTCCCCAGCTGCGAGTTGTCGAAGCGCATGGCAACAATCGCGTTGGCCCCGCGCTGTTCCGCCTCCGTGACCATCCGGGCCATGACCTGTTGCCGGCTCTCGTAAAGCATGCGGGTCATTTCGGGCAGTTCCCCGCCGCCGATTGAGCGGAAACCGGCCATCACCTGGCCGCCGATATCCCGGGCCCGGACGGTCAGCCCCATCACTTCGCCGAAGACGGCGTCGATCCGGTGGCCGGGGATGTCGTTGGAGGTCACGATCAGCATGCCCTGAGCCTACCCAGTCGCGGATGCTCCGGACCGGAACCGCCGCGGGAAACCCGGCCCCGTTGAACTGCCCGGGCCGTCACAAACCTTCACAGGAAGATGAAAGGTTCCGAACAGCTCCTGCCGAAGCGGCCGGCGGAGACTGGAACCACGTCTTGGAAGAGACAACCACCAATCGCAGCCGTCACCAGGCTGCAGACCAGGAGACAGCACATGTCACGTACGAAGAGAATGACGCTCGCCATTTCGGCCGGGGCTCTTGCCCTGGGCGCCGGCCTTGGAGTTACCGGTATGGCGGCAGCCGCCACCACTCCGTCCCCCACCCCCAGCTCCAGCGCCTCGGCAGACGCGACGCCCGGCACCACTGACGGCCCGGGCATGCGCGGCGGACATGGACATGGTGGCGGAGAGCGCGGTGCCGCCCAGGCTGCAGCTCTGGCAGCCAAGCTCGGCGTTGATGAGGCCAAGGTGACCGAGGCCCTTCAGGCCTTCCGCGAAGCCAACAAGCCGACCACCCCGCCGGCCGAAGGCACCAAGCCCGACCGTGCCACCATGGACGCGGCACTGGCGAAGTCCCTGGCGGCGTCGCTGGGAATTGACGAATCCAAGGTCACCACGGCCCTGGAGGAGCTGCGGACCGCGGCCCAGGCTGGCCGCGCTGCGGAGCTGAAGACCAGGCTGGACAAGGCTGTCACCGACGGCACCCTGACCCAGGCCGAGGCAGACGCCGTCACCAAGGCCGTGGAGAAGGGCGTGATCGGCGGCGGCGGACACTAGGACCGCCCTTCGCTGCCGTCCCTGACGCGGCAAACAAGAGAAGTCCCCGGGAACCTCCCGGGGACTTCTTTTGTTATGCCTGACCCAAGTGGGTTATGCCTTGGCGCCTGCCAGCTCGCGGCCTTCCGGCGACGCTGTGGGGGCGGCGGAGGGGTCGACGGCGGCGGTAGTGTCGTCTACTGTGCCGTCGACTGTGCCGTCGACTTCGTCGGCGAACGGGTCGCCGTTGCGCGGCGCGTTGTACAGCGACTCGTCCAGGATGCCCTGGCGCTTGGCCACGATCGTGGGGATCAGCGCCTGCCCGGCCACGTTGACGGCGGTGCGGCCCATGTCCAGGATCGGATCGATCGCGAGCAGGAGCCCGACGCCGGCCAGCGGCAGTCCCAGCGTGGAGAGCGTCAGCGTCAGCATCACGACGGCGCCGGTGGTGCCGGCGGTGGCGGCGGAACCGAGCACGGAGACGAGGGCGATCAGCAGGTACTGGGTGAAGTCGAGCTGGATGCCGAAGAACTGGGCCACGAAGATCGCCGAGATGGCGGGGTAGATCGCGGCGCAGCCGTCCATCTTGGTGGTGGCGCCCAGCGGCACGGCGAACGCGGCGTAGGCGCGGGGGACACCCAGGCTGCGTTCGGTCACGCGCTGGGTCAGCGGCAGGGTGCCGACCGAGGAGCGCGAGACGAAGGCCAGCTGCACGGCCGGCCAGACCCCGGAGAAGTACTGCTTGACGGACAGGCCGTGGGTGCGGATCAGGACCGGGTAGACCACGAACAGCACGAGGGCCAGGCCCACGTAGATGGCAAAGGTGAACTTGCCCAGGGAACCGATGGTGTCCCAGCCGTAGATCGCCACAGCGTTGCCGATCAGGCCGACGGTGCCGATCGGGGCGATCCGGATGATCCACCAGAGGACCTTCTGGATGACGGCGAGGGCGGAGGCGTTGAGGTTCAGGAAGGGCTCGGCCGCCTTGCCCACCTTCAGCGCTGCGATGCCGACGGCGACGGCGATCACCAGGATCTGCAGGACATTGAAGCTCACCGCGGTGGTGGCGACGCCGTCGGTGACGGTGGTGCTGGCGCCGAGGCCCAGGAAGTTCTTCGGGAACAGCCCGGTCAGGAACGCCCACCAGTCACCGGACTTGCCGGCGTATTTGGCTTCCTGGGTGATCCCCGTGTTGGCGCCGGGCTGCAGGAACACGCCCAGGCCGATGCCGATCAGCACGGAGATCAGCGCGGTAATGGCAAACCAGAGCAGCGTGTTCCAGGCCAGCCGTGCGGCATTGGAAACGGCGCGCAGGTTGGAGATGGAGCTGACGACGGCGGTGAAGATCAGGGGCACGACGGCGGTCTGCAGCAGCGAGACGTAGCTCGAGCCGATGGTCTGCAGGGTGGCGCCGAGGGCGTTGGGGCTCGCCTTGGTGCTGCCCGTGTACTTGGCCAGGAGGCCAAGGCCCAGGCCCACGATCAGGGCGGCGATGATCTGGAAGCCGAACGAACCGGCCCACTTGGGCAGCGGGAAGCCGGTCTTTCCGGCGGGTGCGGGGGTGCTTGTCTGAGTGCTCACCGGAACACGCTAGGACCGGCGCAGCTATCACGACGAACGGATGTTGAGAAATGTTACGCGGCAGGTTTTAAGGCACGGCCGCGGAATCCCGGGAATGACGCCGCAGGACTGCCCGTTTGTGAAGATATTCCGGCCCCCGGTGTGGCGATTGTCTCGCTGGCCTGCGCCGAGGTGAGAGTTTGCGCCCATGTCATTGAAGGACATGGGCGCGAAATCTCACCTCGGCGGGGCCAGCGGGACAGGCTCTATCCCAGCAGGGCGCGCTTGAGGGTGTCGAGGCCGACGGAGCCGATGTTGAGGGCCTTGGTGTGGAAAGCCTTGAGGTCGAAGCCGGGGCGGGTTTCGAGCTCGGCGCGGATCTGCTCCCAGAGCCGCTGGCCCACCTTGTACGACGGCGCCTGGCCCGGCCAGCCGAGGTAGCGGGTGAACTCGAACTTCAGCTGGCCCTCGCTGATCGCGAGGTTTCGCTGAAGGAACCCGTAGCCCGTGTCCGGAGTCCAGGTGCCCGACCCCCAACGCTCGGGCACCTCCAGCTCCAGGTGGACACCGATGTCGAATACGACGCGGGCGGCCCGCATCCGCTGCATGTCCAGCATGCCCATGTGGTCGCCCGGGTCCTTGAGGTAGCCCAGTTCCTGCATCAGTTTCTCGGCGTAGAGCGCCCAGCCTTCGCCGTGGCCGGAGGTCCAGCAGACGTTCCGGCGCCATTTGTTCAGCAGCTCGCGGCGGTACGTTGCGGTCGCGACCTGCAGGTGATGGCCCGGGACGCCCTCGTGGTAGACCGTGGTGGTCTCGGCCCAGGTGGTGAAGGTGTCCTCGCCCGGCGGTACTGACCACCACATGCGGCCCGGGCGGCTGAAGTCGTCCGAGGGGCCCGTGTAGTAGATGCCACCTTCGTCGGTCGGGGCGATCTTGCACTCAAGGGTCTTCATGACCTCCGGGATGTCGAAATGCACACCCGCGAGGTCCGCCACGGCCTTGTCGGAGAGCTCCTGCATCCAGGCCCGGAGGGCGTCGGTGCCCTTGAGTTGCCGCGCGGGGTCGTTGTTCAGGACCTCTTTGGCTTCCTCGATCGTGGCGCCCGGCCGGATCTCGTTGGCCACGCGCTCCTGTTCGGCGATCAGCCGGTCGAGCTCCTGCACGCCCCAGGCGTAGGTTTCCTCGAGATCCACTGCGGCGCCCAGGAACGCGCGCGAGGCCAGTGAGTAGCGCTCGCGGCCGACGGCGTCCTTCTCCGGGGCGACGGGCAGCAGCTCGGATTCCAGGAACCCGGCCAGCCGGGAGTAGGCCACGCGTGCGGCGGCAGCACCGGCGTCGAGCCTGTACTGCACGTCCTCGGGCAGCGGCCCGTCCGCGGTCTTGGCGTTGGCAGCAAGACTGGCGAAGAAACCGTCCTCCGCGGCGTGCTTCGTGGTCTGTTCGATCACGATCCTGACCTGGCGTGCCGCGGCAACCTTGCCGTTGTCCTTGGCGGCCCGCAGCGACACGATGTAGCCGTCCAGGGCGGCGGGGACGTTGTGTGCCCGGCCCGCGATGTGCTCCCACTGCGTGGCGGTGTCCGTCGGCATGAGGTCGAAGATCGCGCGGATCTCCTGCGCCGGGGAAGCGATGTTGTTCAGCTCGGCCAGGTCCCAGCCGGATTCGTGGATTTCCAGCTGCAGGCCCAGGCGCTCGCGCATGGCATCCAGGGTGACGGCGTCGACGTCGTCCGCTGGCTCCAGCCCGTCCAGCGCGGCGAGGGCCCCGCGGGCGGCCGTGGCGAATTCCTCGTGCCCGGCGGGGGAGAAGTCCTGGTATTCGGTTTCGTGCCCGGGAAGCCCGAGTTCCGTGGCGAAGCTCGGGTTAAGCCGGATCAGAGTGTCCGTGAAGGCATCGGCGACGGCATCGATGGCAGTGTGCGGGCGCACTGGAACCGTGGTGTTGGCGGCAGTGTTGTCAGTGGGTTCGGTAGTCACCCGAAAGACACTAGCCGGGCCGCGCCAGTTATGAAAGGGTTACTGAACTTTTCCTAGCCGCGGCTGCGTTTCCACGAGCCGGGGCCCGGCTTCGGTGCCAGCTGCAGCTGCTGCCGGCGGATCCAGTGCCGGGCGCTCGGCTTTTCCGGGGCGGCCGGCCCGCCGCTGCCCAGGGACAGCACGACGGCGGTCAGGGCCGCGAGCTCCTCCGGCGTCGGCTCGCCCTTGATGACGGCGAGCAGGGGCTGCTCCGCCGGCTGGTTGTCGGCGGGCCCGGCCGCCGGATCCGCCGACGTCACAGCGGGATGTTCCCGTGCTTTTTGGCGGGCAGGCTGGCGCGCTTGTCCCGTAGGGCACGCAGGCCCTTGATGATCTGGACCCGGGTCTCGGACGGGGCAATGACGGCGTCGACGTAGCCGAGCTGGGCAGCCTGGTAGGGGTTGAGCAGCTCCTCCTCGTACTGCCGGATGACCTCGGCGCGCTTGGCCTCGACGTCGCCGCCGGCCTCCGCGACCGCGGCGAGTTCGCGGCGGTACAGGATGTTGACCGCCCCCTGGGCGCCCATGACGCCGATCTGCGCGGTGGGCCAGGCCAGGTTCAGGTCGGCGCCGAGCTTCTTGGAGCCCATCACGATGTACGCCCCGCCGTAGGCCTTGCGGGTGATGACGGTCAGCTTCGGCACGGTGGCCTCGGCGTAGGCGTAGAGCAGCTTCGCGCCGCGGCGGATGATGCCCTGGAACTCCTGGTCCTTGCCCGGCAGGAAGCCCGGTACGTCCACGAGCGTGATGATCGGGATGTTGAAGGCGTCGCAGTGCCGGACGAAACGTGCCGCCTTTTCCGAGGCGGCGATGTCCAGCGTGCCGGCAAACTGCATCGGCTGGTTGGCCACAATGCCCACGGTGTGGCCCTCGACCCGGCCGTAGCCGATCATGACGTTCGGCGCGTACAGGGACTGCATCTCCAGGAAATGCGCGTCGTCGACGATCTGCTCGATGACCTTGCGCATGTCGTACGGCTGGTTGGCCGAGTCCGGGATCAGCGCGTCCAGGGCGAAGTCCTCGTCGTCGAGCTCCAGCGCCTGGGAGTGCTCCAGCACGGGGGCCTCGGCGAGGTTGTTGGACGGCAGGAAGTCCAGGAGCTCGCGGACGAATTCGACGGCGTCGGCCTCGTCGGAGGCGAGGTAGGTGGACGTTCCTGTGTTGGCGTTGTGCTGCCGTGCGCCGCCGAGGGTCTCCATGTCCACGTCCTCGCCCGTGACGGTCTTGATGACGTCCGGGCCGGTGATGAACATGTGCGAGGTCTTGTCCACCATGACCACGTAGTCGGTCAGGGCGGGGGAGTAGGCCGCGCCGCCGGCGGAGGGGCCCATGATGAGCGAGATCTGCGGGACAACGCCGGAGGCGTGGACGTTGTTGCGGAAAATGTCCGCGAACATCGCCAGCGAAGCGACGCCCTCCTGGATGCGGGCGCCGCCGCCGTCGAGGATGCCCACCACGGGGCAGCCGTTGCGGAGCGCGAACTCCTGGACCTTGACGATCTTTTCGCCGTTGACCTGGCTCAGCGAGCCGCCGTAGACGGAGAAGTCCTGGCTGTAGACCGCCACGGGGCGGCCGTCCACGGTGCCGTAGCCGGAAACCAGGCCGTCGCCCAGCGGCTTCTTCTTCTCCATGCCGAACGCCGTGGAGCGGTGCACGGCGAGGGCGTCGAACTCGACGAAGGAGCCGGCGTCCAGCAGCAGGTCGATGCGCTCGCGGGCGGTGTTCTTACCGCGGGCGTGCTGCTTCTCGATCGCTTCCGGGCCGGAGGGCTGCTCAGCACGGGCCTGGCGGTCGCGGAAATCGGCAATCTTTCCCGCGGTCGTGGTCAGATCGTGGCTCATCAAGTGTCTCCGGCTCTGTAGCTGATGTTCTGCTGAATCGTGTGGTGCTTTTTGGTGCTGTGGCCCTGCCCGCGTGGCGCTTTAGCTGGTATCCACAAAAGCCGGGCCTTGATGGCAAGTCTAGTGAGGCCATTGGCCCATGCCGCTGTAGAAAACCTACAATATTCGGCCAGACTCCCACCGGCACCGCCTCGTGGGGGCGTCCGGACGTTGTCCGGGCGCCCCGCGGCGCGTCAATGTTACCCGCCAGTAACATGGGTCGGCTAGAGTGTCCTCATGACTTCGAGCAATGACGCTTCGGCCGCCGCCCCGCACTCCCGGCAGCCCGGGCCGTACCAGGCCGCCGGTACCCTCCAGGGCCGCACCATCCTCATCTCCGGCGGAAGCCGCGGCATCGGCCTGGCCATCGCCACCCGAGCCGCGCGAGACGGCGCCAACATCGTCCTGATGGCCAAGACCGGCCAGCCGCACGCCAAGCTGGAAGGCACGGTCTACTCCGCCGCCGAACAGATCGAGGCAGCCGGCGGCCAGGCCCTGCCGCTGGTCGGCGATGTGCGCAACGACGCCGACGTCGCCGGCGCTGTCGCCGCCGCCGTCGAGCGCTTCGGCGGGATCGACATCGTCATCAACAACGCCTCCGCCATCGACCTGTCCAAGACCGACGACGTCGACATGAAGCGCTACGACCTGATGCAGGACATCAACGTCCGCGGCACCTTCCTGCTCTCCAAGCTCGCCCTGCCCGCGCTGCGCGAGTCCGACGCCGGGCAGATCCTGACGCTCTCCCCGCCGCTGAACCTCGACCCCAAGTGGGCCGGAATGCACCTGGCCTACACGATGGCGAAGTACGGCATGAGCCTGACTACCCTGGGCCTTGCCCAGGAGTTGAAGATCGACGGCATCAACGTGAACTCGCTGTGGCCCTGCACCCTGATCAACACCGCCGCGATCCGCAACATGCCGGGCGGCGAGAAAATCGTCAAGGGCGCCCGCGGCCCCGAAATCATGGCGGACGCGGCCCACGCCGTGCTGACCAGCAGCAACGCGATCCCGGAGTCCGGCAGCTGGAGCGGCAACTTCTACACCGACGAGCAGGTCCTTGCGGCCGCCGGGGTCACGGACTTCACCCCGTACAGCCTGGGCGCCCCGGAAGAGAAGCTGATCCCTGACATCTTCCTCTGAGTTCCCTGTGGTTCCGTATCCCCGGCCGGGCGGGAAGAGCCACCGGGCCGGTAACTCGGTAGGATTCAAGCATGGAAGCCGCGCAGGAAGCCCCGGACCGTCCGCCCCTCGATGTGAACGCCCTCAGCGATGAGGCGTTCCTCTCCGCCAACGGCATTCCGCAGCTCACGGTGGTGGACTCCACCGGCTCCACCAACGCGGACCTGCTGCGCGGCGTCACCGAGGATCCCCGCGCGTATCCGGACCTCACCGTGCTCACCGCCGAATACCAGAGCGCGGCCCGCGGCCGCCTCGACCGCCGCTGGGAAGCGCCCGCCGGCAGCTCGGTCTCCGTCTCGCTGGTGCTGCGCCCGGTCAACGCCGGGGGGCGCCCGCTGCCGACCCAAAGCTACTCCTGGCTCTCTCTGCTCGCGGCACTTGCCCTGCGCGAGGCGCTCCTGGAAACAGCCGGAATACCCGCGGAGCTCAAATGGCCCAACGATGTCCTGGTCCGCGGCCGTAAGATCGCCGGTATCCTGGCCCAGCTGGGCCCGATGGCGGGAGGAGCCGTGCCACCCGTCGTCCTCGGGACCGGACTGAACGTCACCCTGACCGAGGCGGAACTTCCGGTGCCCACGGCCACCTCCGTGCTGCTGGAACACCCGACGACGGTGGACCGGACCGAGCTGCTCAAGAGCTACCTGTCCCGGTTCGCCACGCTCTACCGCGGTTTCTGCAACGCCGACGGCGATCCCACCGCCGGGCTGGCCGGCGGCCCCTCGCTGCACAAGCGGGTCGAACACTTGCTGACCACGCTGGGCAGGCAGGTCCGTGCCCAACTCCCCGGCGACCACGAAATCATCGGCCACGCCACCCGGCTGGACGACTACGGCTCCCTCATGGTGGTGGACTCCGGGGGACACGAGCACGTGGTGACGGCCGGCGACGTCGTGCACCTGCGGCCCTGGACGCCGCCGGGCGAGGGAAGCGCCGGCAGCGCCGAAAGCGGCTATGCGTAAAGAGCTCCTCCCGGGCGAACAAGTGATTGTGGTGACCCGGCCGCAGCCCCGGACCCTGATCGCTCCGGCGCTGCTGTTCATTGCTGTTCCCGCCCTCGCCGCTTTTGCCTGCGCCTGGATCGTCAAAGGCGGCCCGGCCAAGCTGGTCCCGATCATCGCGAAGGAGACCAAGGAGTGGACGCCGTGGCTGATCGGGATCTGTATTGCGCTCGCCGCCTGGGTGCTGCTGGGCTACTGCCTGCCGCGGGCCATGACCTGGCACGCCACGAAGTACACCCTGACCAGCCAGCGCCTCATTGCCCGCTACGGCATGCTCAGGCGGCGGGACCAGCAGGTTCCCCTGGCCACCGTTCGTCATGTGGTCATCCACCAGTCGTTGCTCCAACGCGTATTGCGGTCCGGGAATATATCCTTGGAAACCGGGCACCCCGCCAGCATGGTGGTCCCCGACGTCCCGGAGGTCGCGACGTTCCGAAATTTTGTCCTCGACGCCGTCGACGACCTCCCGCGGGAGGTCCTTGGGGCCGTGGACCTGATGCACTACCCCGATGCGGCGTGGCCGTGGGAGACGAGAGAAGGTGGAAGAGATGAGCGCTGAGAACGATCACCGGGACACCGGACTGCTGGCCGACGAGCCGTCGCACCTTTCGGATGCCTTCGTCGAGACCGCTAGTCTCGAAGCAGCCGTCCTCGATGCCGTCGCCGCCGGCGGTGGCGACGTCACCGAGGAAGTCCCCGAGGAAGACACCGACGCTGATGCCAACTCCGAGGCATGGCTTCCCGACTCCGCGGACACTGACGTCACGGCAGAGCCGAGGACGGATGACGCCGCTGACGCAACGTCCGCAGGACCCGCCGACTCCGACGCCGACGACGCGACGGCAGCAGGCGCGGGCACCGCCATCACTCCTCCCACCGGCACCATGTCCGCCGAACGCATCGCGCTGAAGGCCCTCGAGCAGCGGCTGCTCGGCGGGGAACGCAAGCTCCGCCGTCGTGAAGTCGCCTCCGGCGCCGGCCTGTCACTGCTCTCCGCCCGCAAACTCTGGCGCGCCCTCGGCTTTCCCAACATCGGTGACGAGGACGTTGCCTTCACCGAACGCGACCAGGCCGCACTGAACACCATCGTGGACCTGGTCCGCGCCGGAAAACTCACCGAGGAAGCCGCGATTTCCGTTACCCGCGCCATCGGCCAGATGACGGACCGCATGGTGGTCTGGCAGATCGAAGCGCTTGTCGAGGACATGGTCCACCAGCAGGGCGTCACCGACGCCATGGCGCGCAAACGACTGGTCAGCGAACTGCCCTCGCTGGTGGACGCGATGGAGGAAATGCTGCTCTATTCCTGGCGCCGCCAGCTCAACGCCGGTGTCCAGCGACTCGCCGTCCGGGCAGAGGCCGGACTGGCGTCCAGCGAGGAAGGCCGCGAAGGCGACGAGGACGACGCGCCGCTGCCGCTGGCCCGGGCGGTCGGCTTCGCGGACCTGGTTTCCTACACGAGCCTGTCCCGCCGCATGAACGAAAAAACCCTTGCCCAACTGGTGCAGCGCTTCGAGAACAAATGCGCCGAGATCATCTCCGTGGGCGGCGGCCGCCTCGTCAAGACGGTGGGCGACGAAGTCCTCTACATTGCGGAAACCCCGGCAGCCGGGGCAGAAATCTCCCTGGCCCTGTGCCAGGCCTTCACTGAAGACGAAATACTGCCCGAGGCACGCGTCGCCATGGTCTGGGGTCGCATCCTCTCCCGCCTGGGCGACATCTACGGGCCCACGGTCAACCTGGCCGCGCGGCTCACTGCTCTGGCGGATCCCGGAACGGTGCTGGTGGACTCGATGACAGCAGCCGCGCTGGAAAACGACGAACGATTCGTCCTGCTGCCGCGGCCGGCCGAGGACGTCCGCGGTTTCGGCGAAATCCACCCGGTCCAGCTGCAGCGCGGCAGCGGCCGCGGCCTGGTCCTGGACTAAGCGCCCCTGACCTGCGCCGATGCAGGGCCCTCCGGGCCAGGCTCCGCCAGGTTTCTCTAATCGATAGCTAATATGCGATAGTCGAGGATATCCGGCACCAACACGGGCGATGCCCCCTGCGTGGTGGCCGTGACCTTCTGGGGGACACAGCAGACATGAAGACCTTCCTTGCAGCCCTGCGGCCCAAAAACCGCCGGACGGGTCCGGCGCGCCCGCAGGCCGTCCCCTTCACCCGTCCCTTGACCGACCGCCGCCGGCGCCTGATGGCCGGGACCGGCCTCGTTGCCGCCTCCGCCGTCCTGGTCACCGGGGCCATCATTTATCCGGGGTTCAAGACCACTGAGGTGGAGCTGAACGACGGCGGCGTGTGGGTGGTGTCGAAGTCCAAGAATGCGGTGGGGCGGTTGAATTATCCGTCGCGGGTTTTGGATGGGGCGGTGACGCCGGCGTCGGAGACCTTTGACGTGCTGCAGGATGCTTCGACGGTGTTTGTCGATGACAGTGCGGGGTCCACGCTGAACCAGGTGTCGGCGGCGCAGATGCGGTTGGGTGGGGATAAGAAGCTGCCGGGTGCCGCGGTGGTGAGTTTCGGTTCGAAGGTCATTTCGGTGACGGACGCGGCGAAGGGCACGGTGTGGGCGCTCTCGCCCGCCACGGTAAACGGCTTTGATGCGGAGAACTCCGAACCGGTCCTGAAGGGCTCGGAGGGGACCGTCTCGGCGGTCGGGGCTGATGACCGGATCTACAGTGCCGATCCGAAGACCGGGCAGGTCACGGTGACGAGCGTGGATGCCGACGGCGGGCGTACGGACGCGAAGGTGAGCACGTGGGAGGGGCTTAAGGGTGCGGGGGATCTGCAGCTGACCGTGGTGGGGGATGCGCCGGTGGTCCTGGATGCGGGGCGGGGGAAGCTGTTCCTGCCGGGCGGGCGGGAGCTGGCGTTGGCGGAGGCGCGGGACGCGAAGTTGCAGCTCTCCGGACCTGCAGCGGACGCGGTGGCCATTGCGACGCCGAAGGCGTTGTTGCGGCAGCCGCTGGATGGTTCGACGGCGAAGACGGTGACGTTCGGCGGGCAGGGGGTGCCGGCGGCGCCGGTGCAGCTGGCCGGGTGTGTGCATGCGGCGTGGTCGGGGGCGAACAAGTATGTGCGTGAGTGCGTCAATGTTGCCGATAACAAGACGGTGGATGTGCCGAAAGCGTCCGCGTCGCCGTCGTATGTGTTTCGGGTGAACCGGGACCTGGTGGTCCTGAACGATGTGAACTCCGGCAATGTCTGGCTGGTGAACCAGAACATGCAGCTGGTCAACAACTGGGACGACGTCATTCCGCCACAGCAGACCTCCGACGACGCGGACAAGGACTCCGCCGACGAGGTCCAGCAGACCGTGCTCCCGGACCGCACCAAACCCAACAGCCCACCCGCCGCCAAACCCGACACCTTCGGCGTGCGCGCCGGCAAGACCACCATCCTGCCCGTGCTGGACAACGACACCGACCCGGACGGCGACATCCTCACCGTCCGCACCCCGGACCCGCTCACATCCGGGCTGCTTGCGCCGATCTACGGCGCCACCGGCTTCCAGGTCAGCGTCGGGGCTGACAAGACCGGCTCGGAATCCTTCAAATACACGGTCGACGACGGCCGAGGACTCTCCGCCAGCGCCGACGTCACGCTCAACATCGTCCCGCCGGGGGAGAACACCGCACCGCGGCAGAAGCCCAACCGCAACACCACCCTCGTGGTGCAGTCCGGCAAGATCGTCAGCCAGAACATCCTCACCGACTGGATCGACCCCGACGGCGACGACCTCTTCGTCGTCGGCGCGGCCAGCAGCGACCCCCGCGACCAGGTCAAGGTCCGGCCCGACGGCCTGCTCAGCTTCCAGGACGCCGGTTCCGAGCCCGGACGCAAGACCGTCACGGTCACCGTTTCCGACGGCCGCTCCAGCACCGAAGGCAAGGTCACCGTCGACGTCCGTGCCGCGGGTGCGCTGCCGCCGATCGCCAACGCGGACCACCTCGTCGCCGTCGCCGGCGTGGACACAGTGATCGCCCCGCTCAAGAACGACTCCGACCCCCAGGGCGGCGCCCTCCGCCTCGCGCAGGTCACCCCGGACGGCAACTCCACCGCCACCATGGGCGCGGACCAGCAGACCTTCACGTTCAACTCCACCGCCCAGGGCGCCCACTACGTCTCCTACCTCGTCACCAACGGGCCCGCCAGCGCCCAGCAGCTGGTCCGCGTCGACGTCGTCCCCGGCGGCGGGGACGGCGCCCCGGTGGCCGTCCGCGACACCGCCCTGCTGCCCAGCGGCGGCAGCGTCCTGGTGGACGTTCTCGGCAACGACTCCGATCCCTCGGGAGGAGTGCTGGTGGTGCAGTCCGTGACCGCGGCGGACGGCCTGCCGGTCAGTGTGGCCGTGCTGGACCACTCCGTCGTCCGGATCAAGGACGTCCGCGCGCAGGGCCAGCTCAGCGTCAAATACACCATCTCCAACGGCAAATCCTCCGCGAGCGGGGAGATCGCCGTCCTGGTGGTCCCCGCACCCTCGAAGCTGCAGGCGCCGCAGGCCAAACCGGACGAGGCAACCGTGCGCGCCGGGGACGTCGTCACCATCCCCGTGCTGGAGAACGACACCGACCCCAACGGCGGCAAGCTCACCCTCGAACCGGTGCTGGCCCAGCAGCCGGACGCCGCCGACGGCCGGATCTTCACCGCCGGCGGCGTGCTGCGCTTCATTGCCGGCGAAGTCCCGAAGACCGCCTACGCGATCTACAAGGTCACCAACGCCTCCGGGCAATCGGATTCCCAGCAGGTCACCATCCGCATCCGGGCCCGCGACGACGAACGCAACACCCGCCCCGAACCCAAAAACCTCACCGCCCGCGTCGTGGCCGGCATGACCGTGCGCATTCCTGTGCCGCTCGACGGCGTGGACACCGACGGTGACTCCGTCCAGCTCACCGGCGTGGACAAGGCCCCCGCCATGGGCACGGCCGTGGTCAAGGACGGCTACCTCGAATTCACCGCCGCCGGCAACGCCGCCGGCACGGACACCTTCAGCTACCGCGTCCGGGACCGGATCGGCGCCGAAAACACCGGCACCGTCATCGTCGGCATCGCGCCACAGGAAGCCAACAACCAGAAGCCCATCGCCGTGGATGACGCGGTGGACGTCCGCCCAGGCCGCAAGATCGCTGTCGAGGCCCTCCAGAACGACTCGGACCCGGACGGGGACCCGATCAGCCTGGTCGGCAACGGTTTCGAGGCCCGCCCCGGACTCGCGGTCGAGGCGGCCGAGGGCGGCAAGGTGCTCCTCACCGCCTCCGGCGCCGCCGGCAACGAGAGCGTCAGCTACAAGATCCAGGACGACAAGAAAGCCCAGGGCAGCGCCGTCATCCGGGTCCGGGTCAGCCCGGACGCCGCGTTGAAACTGCCCGTCGCCAAAGACGACGTGGTGACCCCGGCCGAGACGCTGGGCAAATCCGCCGTCGACGTCCCCGTCCTGAAGAACGACACCGACCCCGACGGCGTCGCCGCCGAGCTCAAGATCAGCCTGCCCGACGGCAACCCGAACGCCCGGGTGGGCGACGGCAGTGTCCGGGTGGCCCTCGCGCCGAAGGACCAGCTGGTCCCGTACACCGTCACCGACGTCGACGGCCAAAGCGCGACGGCGGTCATCTGGGTCCCAGGCCAGGGTGAACAGCACCCCACGCTGGCGAAAACCGACGTCATCGACGTGATGGCCGGCAGGCAGATCGACCTGGACCTGAACGAGTACGTCCGGGTCAGGGAGGGCCGCACGCCCCGGATCACCCAGGTGGACAACATCCGGGTACAGGGCGCTGACCCGCAGAACGTCGTGGCCGGCAACGGCAGCGCGCTGCGCTACGCCGCGCTCAAAGACTACGTGGGCCCAGGCTCCGTCACCTTCGAAGTCACCGACGGCACCGGACCGGACGATCCGCAGGGCCTCAAATCCACCCTTAGCATCATCACCAAGGTCATTCCCGATCCGAACGCCAACCACCAGCCGAGCTTCAACGGAGCCACCCTGGAAGTGCCGAAGGCCGAGTCCGCCAGCCTGGAACTGGGCAACCTGGCCAAGGACGTGGACTCCGAGGACCAGGAGAAGCTCACGTTCGAACTCGACGGCACCCTGCCCGAAGGCTTCAAGGCCTCTGTGGACGGCGGAACCCTGAAGGTCACCTCGGACGCCACCAAGGCCGCCGGCTGGAAGGGCAGCATCCCGCTCAAGGTCACCGACGGCCGCTCCGAGCCGGTCAAGGCCAGCATCACGGCAACCGTCGTGGCCTCCAACCGGCCCTTGCCGGTTGCCAACGAGGACGTCATCGAGAAGGCCAACGCCGGCAAGACCGAGACCATCAACGTGCTCGCCAACGACTTCAACCCCTTCAGCGACACCCCGCTGAAGATTGTCGCCGCCACGGTGGAAACCGGCTCCGCCGCCGGACAGCCAGCCATTGCCGGCGACTCGATCACACTCACCCCGGCCGCCGGTTTCAAGGGCGTGATGGTGGTGCGCTACACCGTGATGGACAAAACCGGTGACGTCTCCCGGCAGACCGACGGCCGCGTCCGGATCACGGTCCGGGACAAACCGGACGCCCCCTCGGCACCCTCGGCGACCGACGTACGCAGCCGGACCGCGGTGCTCAAATGGGCTCCGCCCTCGGACAACGGCGCCACCATCACCAAATACACCGTCCGCTCAAGTGGCTTCAGCCAGGACTGCCCCACCACCACCTGCACACTCAGCGGACTGACCAACGACGTCAAGTACGTCTTCACCATCACCGCCACCAACGAGGTGGGGGACTCAGCACCGTCCGCGGCCTCCAACGAAATCCGGCCCGACGAGAAGCCCTCACCCCCGGAGGCGCCCACGGCCAAAGCCGGGGATAAAAACATGGTGATCAGCTGGCCCGCGGCCAAGACCGAAGGCTCCGCCGTGAAGACCTACAACCTCGAAATCTCCCCGCCGCCGGCCAGCGGGATCGCCGTGAAGAACGGGGTGGCCGGCCTCAGCTACACCTGGCCCGGACTCACCAACGGCGTGCGCTACAAGGTCCGCGCCCAGGCCGTCAACGAACTCGGCCCCTCCGAGTGGGGCCTGTACTCCGCCGAGGACAACCCGGCAGGCGTACCCGCCGCCCCGGCAGCCCCGACGACGTCGGTGGCGTCCGCCGTGGGCACCTCCAACCAGCTCAAAGTGAACTGGACCGAGCCGAACACCAACGGCGACGCCATCAAGAACTACTACGTCACCATGAGCGGCGGCGGTGGCACCACCCAGACCCAGATGGTCGCCGGAACGGTGCGGACCGCGAACTTCACCGCGAACAACTCCGAAACCGGCTACACCTTTACGGTCCAGGCCGAGAACAAGGCCGGCAAGGGCGCGGTCAGCGCGGCCTCGGCGCCGCGCCGTGCCACGGGCAAGCTTGGGCAGGTCTCCGGCATGAGCGCGACGCCGGCGGACACCGGCGGCGCGGGCAGGGCCGTGGTTATCAACTTCCGGGAACTCGACGCGGCCGGACGGAACGGCTCCCAGCCCGGCGAGGTCAGCTACACCTACTACGCGAGCCCCGGCGGAAAAACCGGAGGGATCACCCCCGGCCAAAAGATCGGCGGCTTCACCAACGGTGCCGCCACCACGATCACGGTCACCGCCAACTCGTCCGTCGCGCCCAGCTCCGACGCCAGCACCGGGGCCACAGCCACGCCGTACGGAGCGCCCGGAACCCCCTCGGCGTCCGGACAGAACGGCACCGAAAACCAGCGGAACCTCAGCTTCAGCTGGAGCTCGCCGTCGACGACCACCAACGACGTCGCGTACACCCAGATCAGCATCGACAACGGCGGCTGGGAACGGGTCGCGGCCTCGGGAAGCCGGACCGTCAACACCGGCGGCTTCAGTGAACCGCACCAGATCCGGGTCCAGACGGTCAACTCCCTGGGCGCCGGCGGGGCGATCGCCTCGGCCTCCGCCCAGTCCGGGACCGAGAAGACCCGCTGGAGCACCAGGCTCAACTCCGGGATGTATCGCAGCTGCACGGACCTGCCCGGCGCCACGTCCTATGACAACAGCCAGCCGGGAAACTTTACCTGCGACGGGCAGGGCGGCACCGACCGGCCCTGGATGGGCGCATCTGATGTCTTCGACATCATGTGCTGGAAGCCGCACGGCACCCCGTACAGCGGGAACGGCGAGTGGTACTACATCATGCGCGGTTCGCCGAACCAGACGCGCTGGATCGATTCCCGTCACACGACGATTGGACCGCCAGGCCAAAGCGGCGTCCCGCTCTGCACCTTCCCGGTCGGAGCAACACCATAGCCGCGGCGGGCCCGGTGCGGGCACCGGCCGGTGGGCAGTCCTGCCCATCGCCCACCACCGGATCATTCGGTAGGCTGGCGCGGGAAGTGGGCGGCCTTGTCTCGGGCCTGCCGGGGAACCACGATGCCATCCTGAAGGAAAGCTGAGCTGTGACACGTCTGCCCGCACTGGGGTCCAAGAAGCCGGGATCCAAAATATCCGGGTCCAACACGCGGCGCCCCCATCATCCGGTCTCAAACAAACGGCGCAGGAAGTTGCTCACCGCCACCGCCATCGTCTCCGCTGCGGCGGTGCTGATTACCGGGGCCATCATTTATCCGGGGTTCAAGACCACTGAGGTGGAGTTGAATGATGGCGGCGTGTGGGTGGTGTCGAAGTCCAAGAATGCGGTGGGGCGGTTGAATTATCCGTCGCGGGTTTTGGATGGGGCGGTGACGCCGGCGTCGGCGACCTTTGACGTGCTGCAGGATGCTTCGACGGTGTTTGTCGATGACAGTGCGGGGTCCACGCTGAACCAGGTGTCGGCGGCGCAGATGCGGTTGGGCGGGGATAAGAAGCTGCCCGGCGCCGCGGAGGTGAGTTTCGGCTCGAAGGTCATTTCGGTGACGGACGCGGCGAAGGGCACGGTGTGGGCGCTCTCGCCGTCCACGGTGAATGGTTTTGATGCGGAGAACTCCGAACCGGTCCTGAAGGGCTCGGAGGGGACCGTCTCGGCGGTCGGGGGTGATGACCGGATCTACAGTGCCGATCCGAAGACCGGGCAGGTCACCGTGACGAGCGTGGATGCCGACGGCGGGCGTACGGACGCGAAGGTGAGCACGTGGGACGGGCTTAAGGGTGCGGGGGATCTGCAGCTGACCGTGGTGGGGGATGCGCCGGTGGTCCTGGATGCGGGGCGGGGGAAGCTGTTCCTGCCGGGCGGGCGGGAGCTGGCGCTGGCGGAGGCGCGGGACGCGAAGCTGCAGCTCTCCGGACCTGCAGCGGACGCGGTGGCCATTGCCACCCCGAAGGCTCTGCTCAAACAGCCGCTGGACGGTTCGACGGCGAAGACGGTGACCTTCGGCGGGCAGGGTGTTCCCGCGGCGCCGGTGCAGCTCGCGGGCTGCATCCATGCGGCGTGGTCCGGGGCGAACAAGTATGTCCGGGACTGTGCCAACGACGCCGATGACAAGACGGTCGCAGTGCCGAAGGCATCCGCCGCGCCGAAATACGTCTTCCGGGTCAACCGGGACCTGGTGGTCCTGAACGATGTGAACTCCGGCAATGTCTGGCTGGTGAACCAGAACATGCAGCTGGTCAACAACTGGGACGACGTCGTCCCGCCCAAGAACCAGTCCAATGACCAGGACAAGGAATCCGCGGACAACAACACCATTAACGTCCTGCCGGACCGCACCAAACCGAACCGGCCCCCGGAAACCAAGCCCGACGCCGTCGGCGTCCGCCCGGGCCGCACCACCATCCTCTCCGTGCTGGACAACGACACCGACCCCGACGGCGACGTCCTCACGGCCAGCGTCGGGAACACCGGCCCCAAGTCCGGCAGCCTGGAGAACATCTACGGCGGAACGGCTTTCCAGGTCACCGTTCCCGCGGACGCCAAGCCGGGCAACGAGAGCTTCGCCTACAACGCCGCGGACGGCCGCGGGCTCACCGCCGCCGGCAGCATCACCCTGAGCGTCGTGGGCCCGGACGAGAACAAGCCACCGCTGTTCAAGCGCGGGGACCCCACCACCATGCTGGTGGAGCAGGGCAAAACCGTCAGCCAGAATATCCTCACCGACTGGACCGACCCGGACGGCGACGACCTGGTCCTGATGGACGCCACGGCGGACAACGACCAGGACCAGGTCAAAATCCGCCGCGACGGTCTGCTGACCTACCAGGACTCCGGCGCCGCGCCCGGCAAGAAATCCGTCACCGTGTCCATCTGGGACGGCCGGGCCACCACCACCGCCAAGGTGATCATCAACGTGCAGCCGCCCGGCGCCCTGCAGCCCGTGGTCAACGCGGACCACGTGACCGCCGTCGTCGGTCAGGACCTTGTGATCGCGCCGCTGAAGAACGATATGGACCCCAATGGGGGCTCCCTGCGCCTGGCCCAGGTGGAAGGCGCCGGCACGGCCCAGCTGGGACCCGTGACCGACGGCGGCACCTTCACGTTCCGCAGCGACACCGCCGGCCCCGTCTACCTGACCTATATCGCCAGCAACGGACCGCAGAGCAGCCAGGGCCTGATCCGGGTGGACGTGGAGTCCGGCAAGGACGCCGGCAATCCGGTGGCCGTGCACGACGTCGCCCTCCTGCCCGTCGGCGGCAGCGTGCTCCTGGACCCGCTGGCCAACGACTCGGACCCGTCCGGGGGTGTGCTGGTGCTGCAGTCCGTCCAATTGCCGGAGAACACCACCGCCTCCGTCAGCGTGATCGATCACAGCGTGCTGCGGATCACCGACGTTGTGGGCACCAAGGATCCCTTCACCTTCCGGTACACCATGTCCAACGGCACCAAGTCGGCCACCGGCAGCGTCTCCGTGGTCCCCGTCCCCGCCCCCGCCGTCGTCGAGGCACCGCAGCCCAAGCCGGACGAAGTGAACGTGCGCGTCAACGACGTCGTCACCATCCCGGTACTGGCCAACGACACCCACCCGCAGGGCGAAAAGCTGAACGTGGACCCGGTGCTCCCGCAGCCCGTCCCGGAGGCCGACGGCAAGAGCTTCATCTCCGAAAACAACCTCCGCTTCATCGCCGGGGCGCAGCCCAAAACGGTGCGCGCCATCTACAACGCCGTGGACCCGCAGGGCCAGAAGAGCGCCGCGGCCGTCACTATCCACATCCTGCCGCTGGAAGGCGCGGAGAACACCCGCCCGCAGCCGAAAAACCTCACCGCCCGGGTAGTGGCCGCCGGTTCCGTCAGGATCCCGGTGGAACTTGACGGGATCGACCCCGACGGCGACTCCGTCCAGCTGACCGGCATCGACAGTACCCCGGCGAAGGGCACCGCCACGGTGGGCAGCAACTTCATCGACTTCACCGCCGCCGGGGACGGCGCCGGCACGGACACCTTCCGCTACAAGGTGGTGGACCGCCAGGGTGCCGTCAACACAGGGACCGTGACTGTGGGCATCGCCCCGCGCGGGGACACCAACCAAAAGCCCACCCCGGTGGACGACGAGGTCAAGGTCCGTCCGGGCCGGCAGATCGCAGTGGATGCCATGCGCAATGACACCGATCCCGACGGCGACCCCATCCGCATCATCGGCGACGGCATCGAGGCCGCCCCGGAACTCCAGGCCACCGTCAGCAAACAAAGCGGCCGCGTCCTCGTGCTGGCTCCGGGCCAGGAAGGCACCGTCAACGTCCGCTACGCGGTGGCCGATGACCGCGGTGCCACGGCCGGTGCCGCGATCGCCGTCAAGGTGCAGAAGGACGTCCCGCTGCTGGCCCCAATCGCCCGGGATGACCGGGTGACCTCGGCGCAGACGCTCGGCAGGACCGCCGTCGAGGTACCCGTCCTCAAGAACGACGAGGACCCCGACGGCGTCGGGGAGAACCTTCGGATCGCCACGGACGCCAAGACCGCCCGGCCCGGCGCCGAAGGCACCATGGTTGTCGAGCTCACGGAACAGCCGCAGCTCATCCCGTACACCGTCGAAGACGTGGACGGGCAGAAGTCCACCGCCATCATCTGGGTTCCCGGGCTGGGCCAACAGGTCCCCACCCTGGCCAAGGACGAGGTCATCGAGGTCATCGCCGGGCAGTCCGTCACCGTTGACCTCAACGAGTGGGTCAAGGTGCGCGAGGGACGCACGCCCCGGCTGACCCAGACGGACCGGATCAAACTCATTGGCGCCGACGGCTCGGACCCCGTGGCCGGCAACGGCACCGCGCTGAAGTACACCGCCGGCAAGGACTACGTGGGCCCCGGCTCGCTCAGCTTCGAAGTCACCGACGGCTCCGGCCCGGACGATCCCGCCGGCCTGAAGGCCACGCTCAGCATCCGCACGAAGGTGCTGCCGGACCCCCAGCGGAACAACCCGCCCGTACTGCTCGGCAGCCAGCTGGACGTACCCAAGGGGGACTCTTCCACCACCGACCTGGCCAAGCTGACCACCGACCCGGACCAGGGTGACGTGGACAACATGAACTATGAGGTCACCGGCGGTGTGCCGCAGGGCTTCGACGCCCGGATCGACGGGAAGTCGCTGAAGGCCTCCGCCAAGGACGGTACCGCTGCCGGGACCACCGGCGCCGTCCAGGTCAAGGCCAGGGACCCCCGGGGCCTGGAGGCCACGGCCACGTACCAGCTCACTGTCACCGCCTCCAACCGGCCCAAGCCGGTGGCCAACGACGACGTCGAACCCAACGCCGCCGCCGGCAAAGCCGTCACGGTCAGCGTGCTGGCCAATGACGCCAACCCGTTCCCGGAGACGGCGCTGAAGATCATCTCGGCCGTCACCGAGACCGGCCAGGGCACTGCCGCCGCGGGAGGCGACACCGTGACGGTGACGCCCGCGGCCGGCTTCTCGGGAACCATGATTGTTGCCTACACAGTGGCCGACAAGACCGGGGAATCCTCCCGCTACGCCACCGCCCGGATCCGGCTGACGGTCAAGGACAAGCCGCTGGCCCCGGCCACCCCCCAGGCCCAGAGCGTGGGCGACAGCACCGCCCTGCTGAACTGGAGTGCCCCGGCGGACCGCGGCTCCGCGATCACCAAGTACACGGTCTACGGCGAGGCCGGCTACCGCCAGGACTGCCCGGCCAATTCGTGCACGCTCAACGGGCTGAGCAACAACGCCAAGTACCACTTCCAGGTGACCGCCAGCAACGAGTACGGCGAATCGGACCGCTCCCCGGCCTCGGCCGAGGTGCGCCCGGACGTCAAGCCGGACACCCCGGCGGCGCCGGCGGTGAAATTCGGCGACACGCAGCTGACCGTGACGTGGGCGGCCCCGGCATCCAAGGGCTCGCCCGTGAAAAGCTATGACCTGGAGATCTCGCCGGCACCGCCGGGACAGAACGCCCAGATCCAGAACCTCAGCGCGGTGAGCTACGTCTGGAAGGGCCTGAAGAACGGCGTGGCCTACAAGGTGCGCGTGCTGGCCCGGAACGACGCCAAGGAACCCTCCGAATGGAGCGCCTACTCCGCCGCCGAAACCCCCGCCGGGGTGCCGGTGACCCCGGCGGCTCCCAGTGCCAGCCAGGCCGGGTCCGTGGGCGCCCAGAGCCAGCTCAAGGTGAACTGGGCGGCGCCGAACAACAACGGCGACACCATCTCCAGCTACACACTCACCACCTTGCGCGGCGGGGCCGCAGTGGCGACCCAGCAGGTCGCCGGCACCACACAGAACGTCACGGTGGACAACTCCGAGGCGGACTACACCTTCACCGTTTCGGCCACCAACAAGGCCGGAACCTCCGGGGTGAGCCCGCAGTCGGCGCGGATCCGGGCCGCCGGCAAGCCCGGCACCGTCAGCAGCGGGACCGTCAAGGAGACCGGCACCAGCGGCCAGCTGGCCGTGACGTTTACCCCGCTCACCCAGGCCCAGCGCAACGGCTCCCAGGACACGGAGATCACCTACCGGTGGTCAACCGCCAACGGTTCCGGCCCGATCAACGCCGGAGGCGGAACCATCGGCGGCCAGCCCAACGGCCAGAACGTGACCGTCAACATCATCGCCACCTCCACCAAGAACAACGTGGCCGGGGACGCGAACGCGATCGGTACGGGCAATCCCTACGCCCCGCCGGGCGCGCCCAACGTCAACGGCGGGAAGTCCGGCGTCGGGGATGGCCAGGTGCACTGGACGTGGAACGACCCCGCCACCAACGGCAGGGCCCTGGACCACTATGAAGTGAACCTGGACGGCGGTGGCTGGACGTCCGTGGGCAAGGTCAACAGGTTCGACGCTGCCGGGGGTGGCTGGGACAAGACCAGGTCCCTGCAGGTCAGGGCCTTCACCGTGGTCTACGGCGGGGCCGGACAGGCTTCGGCCACGTCCGGGAACGACCCGACCCCGCCTGTCGCGCTGTCACAGATCCAGGTGGATGCCTCCAGCGTCCGGACGTGCCCGGGGCAACCTGGCGTCAGGGACTCCTACAGCGACGGCCCGCCCAAGTCTTGCGGTGCCGGCTGGGTGGACCGGTCCGAGGGCAGGCTCGACATCAACTGCACCAAGGACATCTACAACAACGGCACCCCGTGGTTCCGGGTGACCCAGGGCAGCCATCCGGGCTGGTACGTCAAGTCCACCACCGTGGATCTCTACGGTCCCCGGCCCGGCGGCTGCTGATGGGGTCAACTAAGCTCAGCAGCGGACACTGCGGGGCTCCCCGACAGCAGCGCAGCACACCCTTCCACCCAGAACAGAAGAGGACCAACCCATGACCATGACCACCGAACAGGCCGAATGGTTTTCCGGCACCTTCGAAAAGCTCGTCGCCAACGTCGGGCAGGCTGTCCTGGGCAAGGCCCACGTCATCCGGCTGACCTTCACCGCCATGCTGGCCGAGGGACATGTCCTCTTCGAGGACGCTCCGGGCACCGGCAAGACGTCGCTGGCGCGGGCCCTCGCGGCCACCGTCCAGGGCTCCAACAACCGCATCCAGTTCACCCCGGACCTGCTGCCCTCCGACGTCACCGGCGTGACCATCTATGACCAGAAGACGCAGAAGTTCGAGTTCCACAAGGGGCCCATCTTCAACAACATCGTCCTGGCCGACGAAATCAACCGGGCCTCGCCCAAGACCCAGTCGGCGCTGCTGGAGGTCATGGAAGAATCCCGGGTCACGGTGGACGGCACCACCTACGAGGCGGGCCGGCCGTTCATGGTGATGGCCACCCAGAACCCGATCGAACAGGCCGGCACCTACCGGCTGCCCGAGGCCCAGCTGGACCGGTTCCTGATCAAGACTTCCATCGGCTACCCGGACCACGCCTCCACGGTGCAGCTGCTCGGCGGCGCCAACCTCAAGGACCGCTCCAAGGACATCACCCCCGTCATCACCACCCAGGCGATCGCGGACATGGCCGACCTCGCCGCGACCACCCACGTGGACACCGCGGTGCTGGAATACATCTCCCGGCTTTGCGAGGAGACCCGCAATGCCCCGGAGACCCGCCTGGGCGTTTCCGTCCGCGGCGCCCTCGCGATGGTCCGTGCCTCCAAGGTCTGGGCCGCCAGCCAGGGCCGCAACTTTGTGCTCCCGGATGACATCAAGGACCTGGCCGCCGTCGTCTGGACCCACCGCCTGGTGATGGACCCGGAAGCCGAGTTCTCCGGCGCCACCGCCGACGCCGTGCTGGCGCGCGTGCTCGGCGAAGTCGCCGCACCGCAGCAGCGCGCTTCCGTGGTCTAAGGGCGCCGGCTAGCAGCAGCGTCCAGAACCCCACCGGCATCCCGTCACCCAGCACGAACAAAGGCACCCATATGTCCTCCAGCACTCCGCTGACCCGGCTTGCTGAGCGCCTGCAACGGCCCTTCCACCGGGACGGCAGGCCAACCCGGCTGCACCCGGCTTCCCTGTGGCGTGAGGCCGGCAGCACCGCCGGCGTCGCCCTGGCCCCGGCCTGGCGCTCCGTCCGGGGGCTCTGGCTGCGCCGCGTGTGGCCGGTCCTGTCCGTGGTGAGCGTCCTGGGCTGGTCCGTGCTGGCGGCCGCGGTCCTGCTGTGGACCGTGGGCCAGGCGTTCGGCTGGCAGGAAGCCAAGGCAGCCGCGATCGCCGCGTTCGTCCTGTTCGTCCTCGCCGTCGGATTCATCCTGGGCCGGTCCTCCTACGGCGTTGTCCTGGACCTGGCCCGGACCCGGGTGGCCGTGGGGGACAGCGCGGTCGGCAGCATCGCGGTCTCCAACACCTCCGCCCGCCCCCTGCTGCCCGCGGACCTGGAACTCCCGGTCGGCGCCGCCACCGCCGTCTTCCACCTGCCCCGGATGAAGCCGCAGCAGGTCCATGAGGACCTGTTCACCATCCCCACCGCGCGCCGCGCCGTGATCGTGGTGGGCCCCGTCCGCTCCGTCCGGGCCGACCCGCTGCACCTGCTGCGCCGCCAGGTGCTCTGGACCGAACCCGAGGACCTGTTCGTACACCCGAAAACCGTGGCGCTGGCAGGCTCGGCCGCCGGCTTCATCCGTGACCTCGAAGGCATGCCCACCACCGACCTCTCCAGCGCCGACGTCTCCTTCCATGCCCTGCGCGACTACGTACCCGGGGACGACCGGCGGCACATCCACTGGAAAACAACGGCCCGGACCAACAAGCTGATGGTCCGACAGTTCGAGGAAACCCGCCGCGCCCACCTCGCCATCTCGCTGTCCATCAACACGGACGAATACGCCTCCGAAGAGGAATTCGAGCTGGCCATCTCCGCCGCCGCCTCGATCGGACGGCAGGCGATCCGCGAACAGCGCGACCTCGACGTGCTGACCCAGAAAGGCCCGCTGCGCTGCGAAACCGGCCGCAACATGCTCGATGACATGACCCGGCTCGTCGGCGCACCGCAGCGCAAAACCGCCGTCGACCTCGCCCGGAGCCTCGCGGACACCGTCCCCAACGCCTCCGTCGTGTTCCTGGTGGTCGGCAGCAACGTCACCCCCACCCAGCTGCGCTCCGCCTCCGCGTCGGTGCCCGTGGGCGTCCGAAGCCTCGCCGTCCGGCTCCAGTCCGGCGCCGCCCCGGCCAGGGCAAACATCGGGGACCTGACCGTACTGACCCTCGGCGACCTCTCTGACCTGGCCATCGTGCTGAGAAAGGCGGCAGCATGAGCACCGCAACAACGCCACGCCGCCGGAACAACACACCGGCAGGGAAGCGTTCCGGCAAACCTTCCGGCTTCGCCGGTGGCCAGCCGGCCTGGCATCCCGCGCTCGACGCCGGTGCCCTCACCGTGCTGCTTGGCCTCGGCGTGCTCGGGTTCAGCCTCAGCTTCGGCGGCGACCCGTACTACCTGATCGCGGGCTTCGGCGGCATCCTGCTGGGCCTCGCCCTCGCCGCGGCCAACGTGCACTTCCGGCTTGGCCTGCTCATCACCAGCGCCCTGGCGCTCGGCGTGTACCTCGTCTTCGGCACCGCCCTGGCAGTCCCGGAGGCCTCGATCGCTGGCGTCCTGCCCACCCTCGACTCACTGCGCACCCTGCTGCTGGGTGTCGTGTTCGCCTGGAAGGACATGCTCACCGTCGGCGTTCCGGTCGGCACCGCCGGCGGGACCCTGATTGTGCCGTTCCTGAGCTCGCTCCTCACCGCGCTGGCCGCCGGGCTGCTGATCTGGCGGCTCAAGAGCCCGTACTGGCCGCTGCTGCCGGTGCTGGTGCTGTTCATCACCGGCATCGCCTTCAGCACGAACGCCGGATTCCTGACTGTGGAACGCGGCATCTCACTCACCGTGGTCGCCATCGCCTGGGCCACCTTCCGCCGCGACGCGCTCCGCCGCAGCGACACCCGCAAGGTCTCCGTCAACCGGCTGGAGACGGACGAGGCCACCGCCCGCGCCGCCACCCTGCGCCGGCTGGGCACCGCCGCCGCCGTGATCGCCGTCGCCATCGGCATCACCGCCGTCGCGTCGCCCCTGGTCACCGCCGGCGACGACCGCAGGGTTCTGCGCAACACGATCGTCCCGCCGTTCGACCCCAAGGACTACGTCACCCCGCTGGCGAGCTTCCGAAACTTCGTCAAGGACAAAAAGGACGACAACCTCTTTGTCGTGAAGGGCCTGCCCAAGGATGCCAGGGTGCGGCTCGCCGCGCTCGACTCCTTCAACGGCACCAACTACAACATGGACCCGAACGGCTCCGGCAGTTTCAGCAAGGTGGGCGACGCAAAATCCATCAACACCTTGGCGGACGCCGGCGGGATCGTGCCCGGCAACAATTACGCCCTGGACATCACGATCGAGGACTACCAGGGCTACTTCCTGCCCGGCGGCCGCAGGACCACCGGCATCAGCTTCACCCGCGACGGCTCCAGCGCGGCGTCCGGCCTGTACTTCAACGCCGGCACGGACACGGCCGTGACCACCAAAGGGCTGGCGAAGGGCGACTCCTACCGCGTCCAGGTGGCAGACCCCGCCACCCTGGAACACGGGCAGCTGACGCAGTACGACTTCGCCAAGATCTCCTTGCCGGACCCCGCCGAGGTGCCGCCCGTCGTCGGGTCCCAGGCGAACGACCTCGCCGCCGAGGCCCCCACGGCCATCGACCGGGTCCGCCAGGTCGAGGCGCACTTCCAGAAGAAGGGCGCCTTCAGCAACGGTCTGATCGCCGACGGCCAGCTCCCCAGCGTCTCCGGCCACGGTGCCAACCGCATCCGGAGCCTGCTCACCGCCAAGCAGATGCTCGGCGACGACGAACAATACGCCGTCGCGATGTCGCTGATGCTCCGCCACCTCGGCATCCCCTCCCGCGTGGTCATGGGGTTCTACCCGGATCCCAAGAGCCCGGAAAACGGCGCCGGCGAAGTGCAGATCACCGGCAAGGACGTCCACGCCTGGGTCGAAGTCGCCTTCGACCGCGCCGGCTGGGTGTCCTTCGACCCCACCCCGCCGAAGGATAACGTGCCGATCCCGCCGGATCCGGAGAACAAGTCCAAACCCAAGCCGCAGGTGTTGCAGCCGCCGCCTCCGCCGCAGGAGCCCGCGGACCTTCCGCCGGACTCCTCACCGGATGCGCTGGATGCCGACGAGAAGAAGAACAACCCCTGGCTGTTCTGGGGCCCTCTCCTGACGGCGATTGGCCTCGCGCTGATCCCGGTCGGGATCCTGGCGCTGCCGCTGCTGCTGATCGCCCTGTTGAAATCCCGGCGCCGGAGGGCCCGCTTCAGCGACGGCCCCCCGACGCAGCGCGTCGGCGGCGGCTGGAACGAAGTCGTCAGCCTCGCGACCGACCTCGGCGCAGGTGTGGACAGCCGCGCCACCCGGCGGGAGTCCGCCGTCGTACTCGCCGACGCGTTCCCGGCCGCACGGGGGACCACCACGCTGCTCGCCCACCGGGCCGACGCCGCAATCTTCGGTGCCGGCCAGCCGAGCGAGGACCAGGTGCGGCAGTACTGGGAGATCGTGGACGGCTCGCTCAAGGAGATGACCGGAACGCTCGGGTTCTGGGGACGGCAGCGGGCCCGGTTCTCGCCACGCTCCCTGCTGGCCGACGGCCGGGCCGCGCTCACAGCCGGGGGCCTCAAGCTGCGCCTCCCCGTCAGGAAAGGCGCCGCACCCGCAGGTCCCCAAACGCCGGCAGGTACAGTGGAGTCCGGCCCGGCGGCAGCAGCCCACCCTGATGCGGCCGCCGGCACCGCAGCCGACGCCAGCCAGCCCGCCAGGAAGAACCACCACGAGCCATGACCGACGACGCCGAACGCTGCCCGCGCTGCCAGCAGCCGCTCCGCCAGGGGGCTGCCTTCTGTACCTCCTGCGGCACGCCGCTGAGCAACCGTTCCGCCCGGAACGCCCGCAATGTGCGGGAGCTGCCCCCCGCCCCACTGATCCCCGGTAGTATCCCGGTAACGCAAGGCCCGGCCACGGGCCGCGGACAAGGGGGAGGTCCTTCCATGCCGAACAAGCTTGAGCTGGTACCCGCCGCTGCCGGAAAGCGCCTGGGTGCCGCCGTCCTGGACTGGCTGCCGCCAGTGGCCATCCTGACAATCCTGCTGGCGATCGGTGCCGCCGGGATCACCAGGAGCCAAAGCGGCGGCTTCATCGTGTACGACACGTCGTCCCTGGTGCTGTTCGGCGGCATCGGTGCGGGCCTCACGGCCATCTACACCGTGGTTCTTGCCACACTCGAAAGCCGTTCCGGCGTGACCCCCGGAAACAGCCTCATGGGCATCCGCAGCACCGATGCTGACGGCTTCGCGCCGGGCGGGGGAGCGGTGTTCCTCCGCGGCCTCATCACCGGCGCCGGCGTGCTGCTCGCCGTGATCGCCACCGCGGCCGTCATGATGTTCCAGTGGTTCGCCATCGCCCTCCTGGTGCTGGGGCCGCTGGTGTTCCTGGCCGCAGCCTGGGCTGTGGTCGTGGTGCTCTCCAGCTCCTGGGACTCCAACGGCAAGCTCCGCGGCTGGCACGATACCGCCGCCAAGACCCTCGTCTTCGATGTGAAAGCCGGCCGCAACCCGATCACCACCGGCGGCATCCAGGGCCCGTACAGCTTCGCGCCGCTGGACCTTCCTCCGGTCCAGCAGGTCGCCTCGCCGCTGGCGGGGGCCATGGCCGCAGCTCCGGCCGTACTCCATCCCCACCAGCGGCAGCCGGCTGCCGGCGTGCAACCGCCGGCCGTTGTGCAGCAGCCCGCCGCCGCAGCACATCCCGCAGCCGCGCTACCGCCAGTTCCCCAGCCGGCGTCGTTCGCGCCGGCGGCCCGGACCGCCACCGTCCCGCCGGGCACCCACCCCGACGACGACCACGACCGCACCCAGGTCCGCGGCGACACACACGCCCCGGTCACCGTGGCGATGCTCCGGATCCGGCTGGACGACGGCCGCGACATCGAGCTGGACCGTACGGTGCTGGTCGGCCGGAACCCCGCCGGACACCCCGGCGAGGAACCGCTGCAGCTCATCCCGGTCGCGGATCCCGGCCGTTCCATTTCCAAGACCCACCTCCATCTGCTGGCCGGAAACGGGGGCGTCTGGGTGACGGACCGCAACTCCACCAACGGCAGCGCCGTCACCACCCCGGACGGTATCCGTACCGCCCTCGCGGCGGGGGAGCCCACCCACGTCCGCCCAGGTTCCACCGTGCACTTCGGTGACCGCTCCTTCTACCTAGGACAGGCATGATTCCCCAGCCGGCCGCCGTTCCCCCCTCAGCCAACTCCGACGCCGGACCCGTGCCGGCGCCCGACGGTTCCTCCAGCAGTTCCTCCAGCGGTTCCTCCAGCCTCCGGCTGAATTGCGGTTACGGCACCGACCGTGGCCTGCGCCGCGAAATGAACGAGGACTCCTTCATTGCCTCCGACCCCGTCTTCGCGGTCGCGGACGGCATGGGCGGGCATGAGGCCGGGGAGATCGCCAGCGGCATCTGCGTCCGCACGCTCGCGCGGATCCCGCAGCTGGCGCGCGGGAAGCGGGACGCCACCGCCGGCGTCGTGCAGGAGCACCTGCTCATGGCCGACGAAAGCATCCGCGAGGCCACCGGCGCCCGCGCCGGCACCACACTCTCCGGCGTCGTGGTGGTGGAGCAGATGGGTGCCCCATACTGGCTGGTCCTCAACATCGGCGACTCCCGGACCTACCGCCTCAGCCACGGCCAGCTCAGCCAGGTCAGCGTCGACCACTCCGAGGTCCAGGAACTCGTGGACGCCGGGCAGATCAGCCAGGCGCAGGCTGCCGTGCACCCGCGCCGGCACGTCGTCACCCGTGCCCTTGGCACCGGCGACGAGATCGAGGCCGACTACTGGCTGCTGCCCATCGAGGAAGGCGACAGGATCCTGGTCTGCTCCGACGGGCTCAACGGCGAACTCGACGACGAGCACATCTCCAATATCCTCCGTTCCCACGCGGACCCGCAGGCGGCCGTGGATGAGCTCATCCAGGCGGCCCTGCGCAGCGGCGGCCGGGACAATGTCACCTGTATTGTGCTCGACGCGACGGATGTCAGCGACGACGACGGCGCCGCCCGGACAGCGCCGCGCAGCGCCGCCGCAGCGGAGGACGAGGACACCCTGCCCCGCACGGACGCACTGGAGTTGGCCCCCAACGGGGAACTGGCGTCGGAGGACGGGACTGTTGAAGGACACGCTGTTGACCGCCAGGCTGTTGCAGGACGGGCTGTTGAAGGACAGGGCAAGGACGCGACTGATGTCAGGCAGTAACCCCGCCGCTGCTGCGCGTTACACGCCTGGCAGCTGGCTCGGTGTGGTGCGCTCCGGAACCGTGGTGCTCCTGCGCCCGGACAGTTCGCCTGCCCTGGTCCAGTCACTGTGGGAACTCCTCGCCACCGTCCCCGAAGCGCACGAAGTGCTCGACGCCGTGTCTTCGGCCTCGGGCGGTTCGCTCGCCCGGCTGCCGTGGTTCGCGATTGTGGCCAACCGGGGCTCCGTGCAGGCTTTCCTGCGCGGCGGGATCGACCTCACCGTGGACCTGCCTTCCGGCCCGGTGGACCTGAACGGCCGCGACGTCACCACCTGGACGGAACGGCGCTTCGCGGCAGCTGACGGATTCAGCCTGACCGTCCCCGGCGCCGAAGCCGCGGGGGCGCCCGGCGCTGCCCTGGACCTTCCGCTGGCCGACGGCGTGGTCCTGCTCCAGGGCCTGCGGGTGGACGTCACCGGAGCCGCCGCACGCGAACCCTCCCTGAGTTTTCCGGCAGCTGCAGTCCCGGTAGTTGCAGTCCGGGCGGCGACAGAAGAAGTGGCAGCGCCGGACGACGAAATCCTGGCGGCAGCCGAAGCCGACATTGCAGCCGAAGCCGGGAACGCGGCTGAACTGAGCGAGCACGGGGCGTCGTCGGCGACCGTACTTGAGTTCCCCGGCGAGGACCTCGAGCTGGACGGGACCCTGCACGAGGAACCCGAGCCGCTCACGGAACCGGAACCGGAACCGGAACCGGAACCGGAACCGGCCGGGCATGAGCCGGAACCGTCCGGGCCGCAGGAGCCGGCGGCTCCGGAGACGGCCGACCAGGAGCCAACCGGCACCTACGACCACCTCTGGGAACAGACGGTGATGCGGAACATCGAAGACGCGGCCGTCCGAGAGGATCCCGACGCCGACGCCGAACCCGCCGCCGGGTCCACTAGTGCAGACCCCGCACCCGAAACGGCGCCCGATCCGGAGCCGGCGGCAGCGCTGGAGGCTGCGGAACCCGAGGCCGCTCCTGCTCCCGCGCCGCCCGCGGCACCACGCCCGCCGTCCACCGGGCTGATCGACTCCGTGCCGTGGCACACCGGCGGCGACCGTGCCTCGTCGACCGCGTCCCGGACGCCCGGGCAGCCGGCCCCTCCAACAGCACCTTCACCGCTGCCGGCCGCACCGCTGCCGCCGTCGGCCCCGCAGGCGGGTGTCCCGCAGCGTGTCCAGCTGTCGGCCGCGCTGCCGGAAACCGACGCCGACCACGACGGCCAGACGATCATGAAGGGCGATCTCGCGGGACCCGGCGCGCTGCCGGACGGCGCAGCGCGACCGTCCACCGGGCCGGCTGCGGCACCGGCCACCGGACCCATGGTGCTGGCCCGCGTCTGCCCGCAGGGCCATGCCAACCCCTCCACCTACGCCCAGTGCGGCCGCTGCGCCCAGCCGTTGCCCGGCGAAGGTGTCCAGGTCCGGCGGCCCCGCCTGGGCCGGATGCGGCTGTCCAGCGGCGAACTGGTCGACCTCGACCAGTCACTCATCGTGGGACGCCAGCCTTCCGTGTCCCGCGTCCAGGGCGGGGTGATGCCCAGACTGGTCCAGGTGGCGAGTCCCAGCGGGGACATCTCCCGCTCGCATGTGGAGGTCCGGCTCGAGGGCTGGCACGTCATGCTGTGCGACCTCAAGGCGACCAACGGCACCGTCCTGGTCCGTGAAGGCCAGCCCCCGCGCCGGCTCGCCCAGGGCGAGATGGCCATCCTGCTCGACGGCGACATCGCCGAAGTCGGCGACGGCATCTCGCTGCGCTTTGAGGAGATCCCGTGAGCTCAAAACGGCCCGTAGCCCCGCCGCCAGTCATTCCGGGCTTCACCTACATCAGCCTGCTCGGCTCCGGCGGCTTCTCCGACGTCTACCTCTACGAACAGGACCGGCCGCGCCGCAAGGTCGCCGTCAAGGTGCTGCTTTCGGACCTGAAAACCGAAGGCGCCCGCCGCCGCTTCGAATCCGAAGCGAACCTGATGGCGCAGCTGTCCTCGCACCCGTACATCGTGACGATCTTCGAGGCCGAGATCACCGACACCGGGCACTCCTACCTCGCCATGGAGTACTGCTCCCGGCCCAGCCTGGACGTCCGGTACCGGCGGCAGGGCTTCAGCGTGGATGAGGTCCTCGCCGTCGGCATCCAGGTGGCGTCCGCCGTCGAGACCGCCCACCGGGCCGGGATCGCACACCGCGACATCAAGCCCGCCAACATCCTGGTCACGGACTACAACCGGCCGGCCCTGACCGACTTCGGCATCTCCGGCACCCTCGCCGGGGACGCCGATGAGGACGCTGGCATGTCCATCCCGTGGTCCCCGCCGGAGCAGTTCACCGGCCACCACGTCGACGGCGTCCTGGTGGACGTCTGGGCCCTCGGCGCCACGCTTTACACCCTGCTGGCCGGGCGGTCCCCGTTTGTGCTGCCGGGGGCGGACAACTCCCAGCGTGAGCTGATCTCCCGGATCAGCAACCTGCCGGTGCCGAAACTGGGCCGCGCCGATGTGCCGGAATCCCTGGAACTGGCGCTCTCGACGGCGATGGCCAAGTCCGCCTCCTCCCGCTACTCCTCGGCGCACGCCTTCGCCCTGGCCCTGCAGCGGATCCAGGCCGAACTGAACCTCTCCGTGACATCGTTCGAAGTCCTGGAGGAGCCGCGCGCCGAGGAAAACCACCCGGATGACGGCTTCGAGGAAACCCGGGTCCGCAGCGTCGCCTCGATCGACCCGGACGCCACCGGCAACGCCCCGACATTCCCGGCCAGGTTCCCCGGCACGGACACCAGTTCCACGGTTGACAACGCCACAACCTACAACGGCGCCACCAACAACGGGGCCGCCAACAACCTCGCCACCGTCCAGCGCCCGCCGGCGATGCCCGCCTTCGACGCGCCCGGGAGCGCCGGTTCTGCTGCCGGCACCGCCGCCCCCGACGACGACCTCGCGGCCACTGTCAACCGCTCCAGTGCGGCGGCCCCCGCAGGCGGCCCGGATGACGGCGCAGGGGAGCGCCCGGCCGGCCACGGCCGCCGCAACCTGCTGCTCTCGGTCGTCGGCGGCACCGTCCTGGTGGCCGCCGTCGTCCTCGGAATCGTGGCGGGCACCACCCGGCCCGGGCCGGCACCGAAAGCCACGGAGCAGGCCAGTAAACCGCCCGCGGACGCGCTGGACAACGGCACCGTCCCGGACGTCACCGCGCTGGCCGGGGTGGCCGGCCCGGCCGGAAAGGTCAGCTTCACCTGGACCAATCCGCAGCCCAAACCCGGCGACAGCTACAAGTGGCGGGTCCACACACTCAAGGGCGACGGCGACTACCAGTCATCCGCCGGGCCGGCCGCCGATATTGCGGCGAATCCGGCCGAACCCAGCTGCATCCAGGTCATGATCGTCCGCAGCGACGGGGCATCCTCGCCGCTGGGACCGGATTCCATCGCCTGCGTCAGCAAATAGCACCAACGAATTCCAGAAAGGCACGGCACATGGGGGATCTGGCAATAGATTTTTGCGGCGAGTGGCATGAGCCCTCGGACGAGGACGTCTTCAGCATCGGCCGCGAAGGCGACCTTGAGGTGGACGACAACCCGTACCTGCACCGGCAGTTCCTGCAGATCGCCCGCTATGACGGCATCTGGTGGCTCAGCAACGTCGGCAGCATGCTCTCCGCAACCATCGCCGATGCCTCCGGCGGGATGCAGGCGTGGCTCTCGCCGGGCGCCCGGATTCCGCTGGTTTTCAGCCACACCAACGTCATTTTCACCGCCGGCCCCACCACCTACGAGTTCGCCGTGCACCTGAGGACCCCCGCCTTCCGGCAGGAATCCCGCGACGAGGACAGCGGCGGCGACACCACCATCGGCCCGGTGGTCTTCACCGACTCGCAGAAGGCCCTGATCGTTGCCCTCGCCGAACCCATGCTGCGCCGCGAGGGGACCGGCTTCAGCGCCATCCCGTCCTCGGCCGAGGCCGCCAAAACCCTGGGCTGGGCCCTGACCCGGTTCAACAGAAAGCTGGATAACGTGTGCGACAAACTCGACAAGGTCGGAGTCGCCGGACTGCGCGGCGGCGGCGGAAAACTCGCCACGAACCGCCGCGCGCGGCTTGTGGAACACGCCGTCACCTCACACCTCGTGACCCCGGCGGACCTGCACCTGCTTGAAAAGCACAACGCTGAAAAGCACAACGCTGAAAAGCACAACGCTGAAAAGCACAACGCTGAAAATCCGGCCGCCACTGACCTGAACGGAACCGACAAAGCGTGAGAATCCGACTGACGCTCCGCCGCGACCCGGCCGACGCCAAAGACCTCGCCGTCACCGTTGACGGACTCGCTACGGTGGCGGACATCGCCACCCAGCTCTGGGCCGCCGACCCCGCCCGGCGGGGGACCCCGCCGCCGTCGAACCTGTCCCTCAGCATCGAGGAAGCCTTCGCCGCCGGCGGCATGAAGGGCAGCATCCTGGACCGCACGGACAACCTGCTGGAATCCGGGCTCCGGCCCGGCTCCATCGTCTCGCTGACGCAGCTGAGCGAGCAGTTTGCGACGCCCGGCTTGAGCCGGGGACCCGCGGCGGCGACGCTGCGTGTGCTGTCCGGGCCCGACGTCGGACGCGAATTCTCGCTGCCCTCGGGCACCAGCTACATCGGCCGCGGCCGCGACGTTGATGTCCGGCTCATGGACCCCCTCACCTCCAAGCGGCACGCCCGCATCACGGTCGGCGAGACGGTCGAGATCGTGGACACGAATTCGGCCAACGGGCTGCTGATGGACGGGCTGCCGGTCACCAGGGCCATGCTGAACTCCTCGGACACCGTGGCCCTGGGCGACACGACCGTCTCCGTGGTCTCGCTCGGCACCGGGCACAGCTCCGCGCCGAGCTCCCCGCTGATCGACTTCAACCGCTCACCGCGGGTGGTGCCGCGCTTCGAGCAGCAGAAACGGATGCTCCCGGCCGGGCCCAAGCGCCAGGAGCACCATGCCTTCCCGTACATCATGATGCTCGCGCCGCTGATGATGGGCGGCATCCTGTTCGCCGTGACGCAGAACGTGCTCTCGGTCGTGTTCATGCTGATGATGCCGCTGTTCATCGTGGGCCATTACGTGGACCAGAAGCTGCAGGCCAAGCGGGAACGCAAGGAACAACTCAAGCAGTTCCGCGAGTCCATGGCCGCGTTCCGGACGGACATCACCCGGCTGCAGAACGTGGAGCGCTCGGTCCGGCTGCAGGAAGCACCCTCGGTCAGTGACACCGTGGACTCTATCTACAAGCTCGGCCCGCTGCTCTGGACCCACCGTCCCGAGCACACCGGTTTCCTGGGCCTGCGCTTCGGCCTGGGCACGGCGCCCTCGCGGATCCAGTTCGAGGAGCCCGGCAACAACGAGACCGAAGCCGAATACATGGCCGAAATCCAGGCGTGCCTGGCCCAGTTCCGGGACGTCGAAGGCGTGCCGATCGTCTCGCAGCTGCGCTCCGCCGGCTCCTTCGGCCTCGCCGGTTCCCGCGGCCTCGTCGACGACGTGGCCCGCGGCATGGTCCTGCAGCTCGTGGGGCTGCATTCGCCCGCGGAAGTGGTGGTGGCCGCCATCACCTCGGCGCAGTCGAAGGAACGCTGGGAATGGCTGCAGTGGCTCCCGCACGTCGGCTCCGGCCACAGCCCGCTCAGCGGCGACCATCTGGCCGCCGGACCCGCGGGCGGTTCGGCCCTGCTGTCCCGGCTGGAGGACCTGATTGACCAGCGGGAGGCTGCCTCCCGCACCCCGCACCCGGCCCTGCGGCCCGGCGTCGACCCGCTGAGCTCCGATCTCGCGGAGCCGCTGCTGCCCACCGTGCTGGTGGTCGTCGAGGACGACGCCCCGGTGGACCGCGGCCGGCTCACCCGGGTACTCGAGCGGGGACCGGATTCCGGGGTGCACGTGATGTGGGTGGCTTCCTCCGTGCAGCAGCTTCCGGCTGCGTGCCGGGACTTCATGGCCGTCGACGGCGAGAACGGCACCACCACCGGCCAGGTCCGGCTCGGCCGGCACACCTTCCCGGTGAGCTGCGAAAGCCTCGACGCCGGCCTCGCCGCCCAGCTGGCCCGGATGCTCACCCCGGTGGTCGACGTCGGCAAGCCGCTGGAAGACGACTCCGACCTGCCGCGCGCCGTCTCCTACGCGACCCTGATCGGCAAGGACTTCCTGGACAACCCGGCGGCCGTGGCCGAGCGGTGGACCGAAAACAACTCGGTCCGTGCCTCCGCCGTGCCCAACCGCAAGGACAACGGCACGCTCCGGGCCCTGGTCGGTTCCAAGGGCATCGAGCCGCTCTACCTCGACCTCAAGAACGAGGGCCCGCACGCCCTCGTCGGCGGCACCACCGGCGCCGGCAAGTCCGAGTTCCTGCAGTCCTGGGTGATGGGTATGGCCGCGGCCTACAGCCCGGACCGGGTCAGTTTCCTGTTTGTCGACTACAAGGGCGGCGCCGCGTTCGCGGACTGCCTGCACCTGCCGCACACTGTGGGCCTGGTCACCGACCTCTCCCCGCACCTCGTCCGCCGCGCCCTGACCTCGCTGCGGGCCGAGCTGCACCACCGGGAACGGCTGCTGAACCGGAAAAAGGCCAAGGACCTGCTGGAACTCCAGCGCGAAGCGGACCCGGAAGCTCCGCCGTACCTGATCATCATCGTCGACGAGTTCGCGGCCCTCGCCACCGAGGTGCCGGAGTTCGTCGACGGCGTGGTGGACGTCGCCGCCCGCGGCCGGTCCCTGGGCCTGCACCTGATCCTGGCCACCCAGCGGCCCGCCGGCGTGATCAAGGAAAGCCTGCGCGCCAACACCAACCTGCGCGTGGCGCTGCGGATGGCCGACGAGGACGACGCGATCGACATCCTCGGCGTGCCCACGGCGGCGTACTTCGACCCCGCCATTCCCGGACGCGGCGCCGCCAAGACCGGCCCCGGCCGGATCCAGGGCTTCCAGACCGGCTACGCCGGCGGCTGGACCACGGAGAAGCCGCAGCGGCCGCAGATCGAGATCGTCGAGATGGCCTTCGGCTCCGGCCCGGCCTGGGCCGCCCCGGCGCCCGAGACCCCGGTGAAGGAGGAAGCGGCGGGCCTGAACGACATCGCCCGGATGACCGCCAACATCATCAAGGCCGCCGACGTGCTCTCCATCGAACCTCCCCGCAAACCCTGGCTGGACGAACTCGCCACCACCTACGACTTCTCCCGGCTGCCGAACCCCCGGACGGACGAACGCCTGCTCCTCGGCGTCGCGGACGATCCCGCGCACCAGGACCAGCCCACCGTGTTCTACGAGCCGGACCGGGACGGGAACATGGCCATCTACGGCACCGGCGGCTCGGGCAAGTCCGCGGCCCTGCGCGGCATCGCGATCGCCGCCGCGGTCACGCCGCGCGGCGGGCCGGTGAACGTCTACGGCATCGACTGCGGCTCCTCGGGGCTGAAGATGCTCGACGGGCTGCCGCACGTCGGCGAGATCATTAACGGCGACGACGTCGAACGCGTCGGCCGGCTCCTGCGCTGGCTCCGCGACCTCGCCGACGACCGCGCGGCCCGCTATTCGGAAGTCCGCGCGTCGACCATCGTGGAGTACCGCACCCTGGCGGACCAGCCGGCGGAAAAGCGGATCTTCGTGCTGGTGGACGGCATGTCCGCCTTCCGTGAGGCCTACGAGTACAGCAAGCTCTCCGCGCTGTGGGACATCTTCCTGCAGCTCGCCACCGACGGCCGTCCGCTCGGCATCCACCTCGTGATCAGCGGGGACCGGCCCAACTCGGTCCCGGCGTCGCTGCTGGCCTCGATCCAGCGCCGGCTGGTGCTGCGCCTCTCCTCCGAGGACGACTACATGTCGATGGACGTGCCCAAGGATGTCCTGGGCCAGGCCTCGCCCCCGGGACGCGGCCTGCTGGGCAACCTCGAGGTGCAGCTCGCGGTGCTCGGCGGCAACTCCAACCTGGCCGTGCAGGCCCGCGAGGTCCACAAACTCAGCGAGGCCATGCTGCGCCAGGGCGTGGAACGGGCCCCGCAGATCGAGCGCCTGCCGGACCAGGTCGACCTCGACATCCTGCCCGCCGGCAGCCCGGACCTGCCCGTCATCGGCGTCGACGACGAGACGCTCCAGCCCGCCGAGATCCTGGCCAAGGGGCCGCTGCTGCTGGCAGGCCCGCCCGGGGCCGGCCGCACCGTCGCCCTGGTCACCCTGGCCTACGCGCTGCGCCGGTCCAACCCCGGCGTCGAACTGATCTACGTTGGCTCGCGGCGCTCCGCGGCGGCGTCCCTGAAGCTCTGGGACCGCTCCGTAGTGGGCGCGGACGACGTCGAGGAAACCATCGACGGGCTGGTGGACTACTCCACCGGCACGCCGGGCAAGCTCGCGATCTTCATCGAGGGCCTGACCGACTTCACCGACACGGGCGCGGAATCCGGGATCGAACGGCTCGTCACGGCCTCGATCAAGGCCGACCAGTGGGTAGTGGGCGAATCCGAGACTTCCACCTGGTCCTCGGCCTGGTCCCTCGCGCAGCCGTTCAAGTCCGGCCGCCGCGGCCTCCTGCTCAACCCGGGCGACATCGACGGCGACAGCCTGCTCAGCACCTCGCTGGGCCGGATCAGCACGGACTTCGTCCCCGGCCGCGGCTACATCGTGGGCCGCGGCAAGGTCCGCAAGCTCCAGGTCGCGCTGCCTCCGGAGAACCGGAACTAAGCACCCAGTCCCTTCCCAACTGACTGGCAGCAGGGGCCGTTTTGGACGCCCAGAACGGCCCCTGCGGCGAGTCAGTTGGGGTGGACGCCGACCGGACCGGACAATGTCTGTGATGTAGGGCAGGATAGGTCTGTGAGCACAGGGAACACTGCAGCAGCTGCCGACACACAGACGCCCTCCGAGGCCGTCCGCGAAGAGTACGAGGTCCTTGTCGAGGAGGTCCGCAAGCACCGCTTCGCGTACTACCAGGAGGACGCGCCGATCATTTCCGACGCCGAGTTCGACGAACTCTACCGGCGGCTGGAAACCATCGAGGCCATGCACCCGGAACTCGTGGCCAACGATTCCCCGACCCAGGAGGTGGGCGGCGAAGTGTCCGCCGCCTTCGCCGCCGTCGAACATCTGCAGCGTATGTACAGCCTGGAGGATGTCTTCTCCCTGGAGGAGCTGGAGGCGTGGATCGCCAAGGCCGAGGCCAACATCGCCAAACTCGGCAACGGGACGCCGTCCTGGCTCACGGAACTCAAGATCGACGGCCTCGCCGTCAACCTGCTCTACCGCGACGGTGTGCTCATCCGGGCCGCGACCCGCGGCGACGGCACCACGGGGGAGGACATCACCCACAACGTCCTGACCATCAAGGAGATCCCGCAGCAGCTCAGCGGGGCCGGCTTCCCGGCCGAGATGGAGGTCCGGGGCGAGGTCTTCATCCCGTCCAAGGCCTTCGCCGAATTCAACGAGGCACTGATCGAGGCCGGCAAGGCGCCCCTGGCCAACCCCCGCAATGCCGCCGCCGGCTCGCTGCGCCAGAAGGACCCGGCGGAAACCGCCAAGCGCCCGCTGCGGATGTACGTGCACGGCATCGGCGCCCGCGAAGGACTCGAAACCGCCAGCCAGTCCGACACCTACCGGCAGCTCGCCGAGTGGGGGCTGCCCACCAGCCCGTACTTCGAGGTCCTGCCCGGGCTGGCGGACGTGCTGGAATTCATCACCCGCTACGGCGACAAACGCCACAGCCTCAGCCACGAAATCGACGGCATCGTGGTCAAGGTCGACGCCTTCGCCACCCAGCGCGCGCTCGGCTACACCTCCCGGGTTCCGCGCTGGGCCGTCGCCTACAAGTACCCGCCGGAGGAGGTCCACACCAAGCTGCTGGACATCGCGGTCAACGTGGGCCGCACGGGCCGCGTCACCCCGTACGGCGTGATGGAACCGGTCAAGGTGGCCGGCTCCACCGTGGAGATGGCCACACTGCACAACCAGGAGGTGGTCAAGGCCAAGGGCGTCAAGATCGGCGACATCGTGGTGCTGCGCAAGGCCGGGGACGTCATCCCGGAAATCGTCGGGCCTGTCCTGGCCCTCCGCGAGCAGCAGGATCCGCCGGTCCGCGACTTCGTGATGCCCACCGAATGCCCCGCCTGCGGCACCCCGCTGGCCCCGGCGAAGGAAGGGGACGTGGACATCCGCTGCCCCAACTCCCGCTCCTGCCCGGCGCAGCTGCGCGAACGGGTGTTCCACCTCGCCGGCCGCGGCGCCTTCGACATCGAGGCCCTCGGCTGGGAAGCCGCCATCGCCCTGACCCAGCCGGCCGAGCCGGAAACCGCGCCGCTGACCACCGAAGCGAACCTGTTCCGGCTCACGCCCGAAGACCTCGCCGACGTCCGCATCCGGCGGGAAAAGCGGTCCAAGGGCGTCGCCACCGGCGAGTTCGAGCTGGTGCCGTATTTCTACAGCAAGGGCACCGCGAAGACGCCGTCCAAGCCCACGGCCACCACCGGGAAGCTGTTCCGCGAGCTGGAGAAGGCCAAGACCCAGCCGCTCTGGCGGGTCCTCGTGGCGCTGTCCATCCGGCACGTGGGCCCGCGGGCCTCCCGTGCGCTCGCGACGGCGTTCGGCAGCATGGACGCCATCCGGCAGGCCTCCGAAGAAGAGCTCGCGCACGTCGACGGCGTCGGGCCGGTGATCGCGGCCGCCCTGACCGAATGGTTCACCGAGGACTGGCACCGCGAGATCGTGGACACCTGGGCGTCCGACGGCGTCCGGATGAAGGACGAGCGCGACGAGTCCACGCCGCGGACCCTGGAGGGACTGACCATCGTGGTGACCGGCAGCCTGGAAGGCTTCAGCCGGGACGAAGCGAAGGAGGCCATCCTGGTCCGCGGCGGCAAGGCATCCGGCTCGGTCTCGAAGAAGACGGACTACGTCGTGGCGGGCGAAAACGCCGGCACCAAGCTGGACAAGGCCGAACAGCTCGGCGTGCCGGTTCTGGATGAGGACGGCTTCCGCGCGCTCCTGGCCGAAGGCCCGGCGGACGGTGCCGCGGAACCGGCCAGCGGGGACGGCGCCGGCGACGGCGCCCGTGAGGATGCCGAAGAGAACCACCAGGAAGCTGGGACCGAATGAGCCCCGATGCCCCCGACCGCCCCGCCGGCCTCCCGGCCACGCTGCTGGAACTCGCGCAGCGGGCCGCAGCGGCCGGGGCCGCGGTCCTGGCCCGCCGGAACACCGCCGAATTGGACGTCAGCAACAAAGGTGACTCCGGGGACTGGGTGACCGCCTTCGACCTCGCGGCGGAAACCGCCGTCCGGGACGTCATCACCGCGGCGCGGCCGTTCGACACCATCACCGGGGAGGAAGGCGGCACGGTCCTGCCGGCGTCGCCCAGCGGCTACCGCTGGTCCATCGACCCGCTCGACGGGACCACCAACTTCATCCGCAACATCGTCTACTACGGCACGTCGGTGGCCGTGGCCGACCCCGACGGCGTCTGGCTGGCCGGCGTCGTCAACGCCCCGGCCCTGGGCCGGAGGTACTACGCGCTCCGCGGGCAGGGCGCCTGGCTCGAGGAAGACGGCCGGGTGACACAGCTGTCCGGCCCGGTCGCCGGGCGCACGGGCCAGATCCTGGCCACGGGTTTCAGCTACGACCCCGCCGTCCGGGCCGAACAGGCGGCCGGGCTGGGCAGAATCATGGACGGCTTCGCCGACGTCCGCCGCCTCGGTTCCGCCGCCCTGGACCTCTGCCTCGTGGCGGACGGCACCCACGATGCCTACGGTGAACGGGGCCTGAACGAACACGACTTCGCCGCGGGCGCCCTGATCGCAGAAGAGGCCGGATGCTGGGTGCGCCGTCCGCGGCTGACCAGCCCGCTGGCCGGCGGACCTTCCGACGACGAACGCCTCGCGGCCTGGACCTGCGCCGGGACGCTGGAGCTCTCCGGAAAATTCCCGCTGTAGCCCAGCCGTTGCCGGCCGGCCGTTGGGCTGATGCCGGCCGTTCTGATAGTTCAGTCACGGAAACCGCAGTTCCGTGTCCTGGGCGGCGCGCCCGCCCGTAGCATGGACAGGTGCATCCCCAGATCAAGATCCGTCCAGCAGTTCCGGCCGACTACGACGCCATCGCGCGCATCACCCGGGATGCCTATCTGGCCGCGGGCTACTTTGAGAGCGCCGACCACCCGTACATGCGGCAGATCCAGGACGTGGCCCGGCGCGCCGCGCACGCCACCATCTGGGTGGCCGAACGCGCGGGACACATCGTCGGCTCGGTGACGCTGGCCGTCGCCGGCGAACCCTATGCGGACATCGCCCAGGATGACGAGCTCGAATTCCGGATGCTCGTTGTGGACCCGGCCGTCCAGCGCAGCGGCGCCGGCAAGGCCATGGTCCACGCCATCCTCGACCACGCGCGGTCGCTGCCCGGGATCAATGCCGTGGCGCTGACCACCGGTCTGACCTGGGAAAGCGCCCACGGGCTTTATCTCAAGACCGGCTTCCAGCGGGCCCCCGAGCGCGACTGGGTGGTGCCGGACACCGACATCAAACTGCTCGTCTACCGCCAGGAGCTGTAGGCGCGGAGGGCTGCCGCTTCGGTGGGGTAGGGTGTGGGTCAATCGAAACGCTCAGGCAACGGCTACCTGGAGGACCCATGGCACCGCACATCCCCGGCTCAATCGACGGGAAGCTCCTCGGCCTGTACCTCTCGGACCACCTGACCGGCTCCACCGCCGGCGTCTCCCGGATCCAGCGCATGGCCGAGGCCTTCGCCGACACCCCGGTGTCCGCCGAACTGTCCCGGGTCAGCGCGGAAATCACCAGGGAACGCGACGTGCTCCTCGGCCTGATCCGGGACCTGGGCGTGCGGCAGCGCCCGCACCGCCAGGCCGCCGCCTGGCTGGCCGAGCACGCCGGCCGGCTCAAGCTCAACGGCCGCATCGTGCGCCCGTCGCCGATGACCATGGTGCTGGAGGCCGAACTCATGCGCGCCGCGGTACTGGGAAAGCTTGGCGGCTGGCAGACCCTGGAAGAGCTGGCACCCGAGCTCGGGCTCGACCCGGCCACGTTCACCGCGCTCGCGGACGACGCCCGTTCCCAGATTGAGGCCCTCAGCCGCGTCCACGAGTACGCCCGCACCAACGCCTTCCGCAAGAACCGGGACATCGGCAGCTGACGGGGAACACCCTTATCCTGTGCCGTGCCGTGATCGTCCGGGGGCACTTTGGCCGCAATTTTCGACGTTGGCGCCTTAACTGACGGCGTGTCCGCGCCAATGTGCCCCCGGAACGCCGTCGGCCCCGGCGGGGGTGCAACCCGGCAGGAACCCAGCCACGCGACATATTTCCGCGCGGTTACCGGCAGCGCCTCGCGCCGCCCTAAAGTGGTGCCGACTCCAGCCACACTGCGAAAGGCACCTCCATGCGCAAAACATTCGGCACCGGTTCCGTCTGGGAACAGAAGGTCGGCTACTCCCGGGCGGTCCAGGTGGACAACACGCTCTATATCTCCGCCACCGCCGCCAGCGGCGAGGACGGCGTGGTCGGTGCGGACTTTTACACCCAGACCCGCTACATCCTGGACAAACTCGGCGCCGTCCTGGCCGACGCCGGCTTCGACTACGCGGACGTGGTCCAGTCCAAGCTGTACCTCACGGACATCAGCCAGTGGGAGGAAGCCGGACGCGCCCACGGCGAAGTCTTCGGTGAGATCCGCCCCAGCCTGGCCCTGGTCCATGTGCTGCCGTTCCTGGATCCCAAGATGCTGGTCGAGATCGAACTCGTCGCCCACAAGAGCGCCGGCTAACAGCAACCCTGACGGTTGCCGTCATGGTCACGCTCGTCGCCAACATCATTCCGCTCCCGTTCGTCTTTATGGTGGGCTCCGCCATCGCCCTGCTGGTCAACTTCCCGAAGGTCAAGGACCAGGGCGCCCAGCTCATCGCCCACGCCCCGTCGATCGTTGCCGTCGTCAGCATGGTCATGGCCGCTGCAGTCCTCACCGGCGTCCTTAACGGCACCGGCATGGTCAAGGCGATGTCCGAATGGCTCGTCGCCATCATCCCCGCGGACATGACCCGCGCCTCGATCACCGGCCAGCCCTTCCACCTGCAGAGCCCGCTGGTACCCGCGATCCTGCTCCTGGTCTCCCTCGCGAAGGTGGACCTGGGCGACCACCACAAAAAGGTCCTTTGGCGCACGGCCGTCATCTCCCTGGTCATGCTCGCCACCGGAGTGCTCACGGGAGCCATCGCCATCGGCTGACACCCGCCATCAGCAACGCGGGGTCACCTACGGCCCATTCCGGACCTCCGGATGGGCCGTAGGTGACCCCGCGTTGTTTGGCATGGTGCCGGGAAGTAACAGCATGCGAACCCACGTAGACTGGGACGGAAAATAATCCGAACTTGCAGGGGAGATCCATGGCTGCGATCAATCGCGACGACGTCGCGCATCTCGCGCGTCTCGCGCACATCGAGATGAGTGCTGAAGAGCTCGACAGGATGGCCGGCGAACTCGCCGTCATCGTCGAATCAGTGAAATCCGTCAGTGAAGCCGCCGGTGACGACGTCCCGGCCACGTCCCACCCGATCCCGCTGACAAATGTGTTCCGCGAGGACGTTGTGGGCCACACTTTCACCGCCGAGCAGGCACTCTCCGGCGCCCCCGACGCATACGAAGGCCGCTTCAAGGTCCCGGCAATCCTGGATGAGGGCTAAGAACATGACTGAGAACAACGAACTGATCCGCTCCTCTGCCGCAGCCCTCGCCGGCAAGCTCGCCGCCCGCGAGGTCTCCGCCGTCGAGGTCACCCAGGCCCACCTGGACCGCATCGCCGCCGTCGACGGGAAGGTCCACGCCTTCCTGCACGTCAACACGGACGAGGCGCTCGCCGTCGCCGCCGAGGTGGACGCGATCCGCGCCGCCGGCGGCGCCGCTGCCGAAGAGCTTCACGCCCTCGCCGGTGTGCCGATCGCCGTCAAGGACCTGATCGTCACCGTCGGCCAGCCCACCACGGCCGGCTCGAAGATCCTCGAAGGCTGGCACAGCCCCTACGACGCCACCGTGGTCAAGCGCCTGCGCGCCGCGAAGATGCCGATCCTGGGCAAGACCAACCTGGACGAATTCGCGATGGGCTCCTCCACCGAGCACTCCGCCTTCGGCCCCACCCACAACCCCTGGGACCTCGACCGGATCCCCGGCGGCTCCGGCGGCGGTTCCGCCGCCGCCGTCGCGGCCTTCGAAGCCCCGCTGGCGCTCGGCACCGACACCGGCGGCTCGATCCGCCAGCCCGGCGCCGTCACCGGCACCGTCGGCGTAAAGCCCACCTACGGCGGAGTGTCCCGCTACGGCGCGATCGCCATGGCCTCCTCGCTGGACCAGATCGGCCCGGTCTCCCGCACCGTGCTGGACTCCGCCCTGCTGCACCAGGTCATCGGCGGCCACGACCCGCACGACTCCACGTCGCTGCAGGACCCGATGGAGGACCTTGTGGCGGCCGCGTCGATCGGCAACGTGCGCGGCATGAAGATCGGCATCATCAAGGAACTCCACGGCGAGGGCTACCAGGCCGGCGTCGAGAACCGCTTCAACGAATCCCTCGAGCTGCTCAAGGGCGCCGGCGCGGAAATCGTTGAGGTTTCCTGCCCCAACTTCAAGTACGCCCTGGGCGCCTACTACCTGATCATGCCGTCCGAGGCCTCCTCGAACCTGGCCAAGTTCGACGGCGTCCGGTACGGCCTGCGGGTCCTGCCCGAAGACGGCCCGATGACGATCGAACGCGTTATGGGCGCCACCCGCGCCGCCGGCTTCGGCGACGAGGTCAAGCGCCGCATCATCCTGGGCACCTACGCGCTGAGCGCCGGCTACTACGACGCCTACTACGGCTCGGCCCAGAAGGTGCGCACCCTGATCCAGCGCGACTTCGACGCCGCGTTCGCCAAGGCCGACGTGCTGATCTCCCCGACGGCGCCCACCACGGCGTTCAAGCTCGGCGAGAAGCTCAACGACCCGCTGGCGATGTACCTCAACGACGTTGCCACCATCCCCGCCAACATGGCCGGCGTGCCCGGGCTGTCCCTGCCCGGCGGCCTGGCCGACGAGGACGGGCTGCCGGTCGGCGTCCAGCTGCTGGCCCCGGCCCGCCAGGACGCCCGGCTTTACCGCGTCGGTGCGGTGCTCGAATCCCTGCTCGAGGCACAGTGGGGCGGCCCGCTGCTGGACAAGGCTCCTTCCCTGACTGATCCTGCACCGGCAGTTGCTGCTGGCGCCCCCGCGAGCCACGGAGGTTCCCACTAATGACTGACGCAACCCTCAGCTTCGAAGAGGCGATGGAGAAGTACGATCCCGTCCTGGGCTTCGAGGTCCACGTGGAACTCAACACCAGGACGAAAATGTTCTCCTCCGCGCCGAACGTCTTCGGCGACGAGCCCAACACCAACGTCAACGAGGTGGACTTGGGGCTCCCCGGCGTCCTGCCCGTCGTGAACAAGACCGCGATCGAGTCCTCGATCAAGATCGGCCTGGCGCTCAACTGCACGATCGCCGAGACCTGTCGCTTCGCCCGGAAGAACTACTTCTACCCGGACACCCCGAAGAACTTCCAGACCTCCCAGTACGACGAGCCCATCGCGTACGACGGCTACCTGGACATCGAGCTCTCCGACGGCACCATCTTCCGCGTCGAAATCGAACGTGCGCACATGGAGGAGGACGCCGGAAAGCTGACCCACATGGGCGGCGCCACCGGCCGCATCCAGGGCGCGGACTACTCCCTCGTGGACTACAACCGCTCCGGCGTGCCGCTCGTGGAGATCGTCACCAAGCCGATCGAGGGCGCCGGCAGCCGCGCGCCCGAGCTCGCCAAGGCCTACGTCGCCGCCGTCCGTGAGATCGTCAAGAACCTTGGCGTCTCGGACGCGAAGATGGAACGCGGCAACGTCCGCTGCGACGCCAACGTCTCGCTCCGCCCGCACGGCCGCGAACGGTTCGGCATCCGCTCCGAGACGAAGAACGTCAACTCGCTGCGCGCCGTCGAACACGCCGTCCGCTACGAGATCCAGCGGCACGCCGCCGTGCTGGACTCCGGCGAGCCGGTCGTCCAGGAAACCCGTCACTGGCACGAGGACACCCGCACCACGACCTCGGGCCGGCCCAAGTCCGACGCCGATGACTACCGCTACTTCCCGGAGCCGGACCTCGTGCCGATCGTCGCCTCACGCGAATGGGTCGAGGAGCTCCGGGCCACGCTGCCCGAGCCGCCGGCCGCCCGCCGCAAGCGCCTTCAGGCCGACTGGGGCTACTCCGACCTGGAGTTCCGCGACGTCGTCAACGCCGGCGTCATGGACGAGATCGAGGAAACCATCGCCGCCGGCGCCACCGCCACGGTGGCCCGCAAGTGGTGGATGGGCGAGATCGTCGGACGCGCCAAGAACGCCGACGTCGACCCCGGCCAGCTCGGCGTCGCACCGGCCACCATCGTGGAACTGAACCAGATGGTCGAGGACGGCAAGATCAACAACAAGATGGCCACCGAGGTCCTCGACGGCGTGCTCGCCGGCGAAGGCACCCCGGCGGAAATCGTCGAAAAGCGCGGCCTCGCCGTAGTCTCCGACGACGGCCCCCTGCTCGAAGCCATCGACGCGGCCCTCGCCGCGCAGCCCGGCGTCGCGGACAAGATCCGCGGCGGCAAGCTCCAGGCGATCGGCGCGATCGTCGGCAGCGTGATGAAGGCCACCCGCGGCCAGGCCGACGCCGGCCGTGTCAAGGAGCTGATCCTGGAGCGCCTCGGCGTCGAAGGCTAGGCCCCTGCTGCGAGCTACTTGGGCTAACGCACCAGTTCGGTCATGATGGTCTGCAGTGCTTCGCAGACCATCATGACCGATCTGCGTTTAAGGTTCTCGGGACGGGCCAGGACATCGATCCGACGCCGGGTGCTGATGCCCTCGAGCGGCCGCAGCACAATGCCCGGGTTCAGCACCGGCCGCGCCGTGTACCGCGGCAGCAGCCCGATCACACTCCCGGTCGCCACGAGCGCCGCCACCGTGGAGTAATCGTTGATCCGGTGGACGATGTTCAGTTCCCGGCTGGAGACGGCGGCGACGGCGGAGAGCACGTCCGCGGGGGAGTAACCGGTGCGGCTGGTCACCCAGGGTTCGCCGACGACGTCGTCCGCCGTCACCGCCCGCTGGGCGGCCAGCCGGTGCCCGGCCGGCAGCGCGACGTCCAGCGGCTCATGCGCCAGCGGGATCACCGCGACCCGCTCCTGGGGCCAGCGCGGGCTGTGGTCCATCCGGTGCGCGAGCACCAGGTCATACCGGGCCGTCAGCGCCGGGAAGTCCTGCTGCGCCACGTCCTCGTCCGTGAGCAGGATCCGCGGCTGCCCCGGCGCGGACAGCAGCCGGGCCAGCGGCGCGAACAACGCCTGCCCCGCGCTGTGGAAACCGCTCAGCGTCACCGGCGCCACCGGGGAGCCGTGGTAGGCGCCGATCGCCGTCCGGGCATCGGCCATGGCGCTCACGACGGCGGCCCCGGCGTCCGCGAGCACCTGCCCGGCCTCGGTCAGGACCAGGTTCCGGCCCTCCTTGCGGGTCAGCGGAACCTCCACGGATTTCTGCAGGGCGGCCAGCTGCTGGGATACCGCCGACGGCGTGACGAGCAGGGTTTCCGCGACGGCCTTGACGCTCCCGAGCGCCCCGAGTTCGCGGAGCACCTCCAGCTGGTGGATTTCCATGCCACCCAGTCTATGCGCAAGTAAAAGCTAAATCGTCGATTGAGAAAAATCCGGTTGTGCTAATGCTTTGCAGCGGCTCTAATGGGGGTGAGTTGACCCACACAGCTGTCCCAGGCAGCGGACCACACGTGCTTGATGGATGGCACAGTTAGGAAGGCCCATGAAGGCTCTCTACAAGGCCGGCGCCCACGCAGGCTTCGAGCTGGTTGACCGTCCCGAGCCGGAAACCGGCCCCGGCGATGTCAAGATCCGCGTCATGACTACCGGCATCTGCGGCACCGACCTGCATATCCAGTCCTGGGACGCCTGGGCGCAGGGCATCATCAACGCCCCGCTGATCGCCGGCCACGAGTTCTACGGCGAAGTCGTCGAGACCGGCGAGGACGTCCTGGATGTCAAGGTCGGGGACCGCGTCTCCGGCGAAGGCCACGTTGTCTGCGGCATCTGCCGCAACTGCCGCGCCGGCCGCAAGCAGATGTGCATCAACACCGTCAGCGTCGGCGTCCAGCGCGACGGCGCGTTCGCCGAGTACGTTCTCATCCCCGAAACTAACGTCTGGGTGCACCAGGACCCCTCCGTGACGCCGGAACTTGGCGCCATCTTCGACCCCTTCGGCAACGCCGTCCACACCGCGCTCAGCTTCCCCCTGGTCGGCGAGGACGTGCTGATCACCGGTGCCGGGCCCATCGGACTGATGGCGATCGCCGTCGCCCGCCACGCCGGCGCCCGCAAGATCGCCATCACCGACGTCTCCGCGCCGCGGCTGGAACTGGCCCGGGCCCTCGGCGTCGACCTCGCGATCGACGTCTCGAAGATGCGCGTCAAGGACGCCCAGCGCGAGCTGGGCATGCGCGAGGGATTCGACATCGGCATGGAAATGTCGGGACACCCCACGGCGCTGCCTGAGATGATCGACAACATGAACCACGGCGGCAGGATTGCGATGCTGGGACTGCCCAGCCAGTCCATCGACATCGACTGGGGCAAAGTGGTCACGCATATGCTGACCATGAAGGGCATCTACGGGCGCGAAATGTTCGAGACCTGGTACGCCATGAGCGCCATGCTGTCCTCCAACCCGGTCCTGCGCGCCAACATCTCCGCCGTCGTCACGGACACCCTTCCCGCCACCGACTGGGAAAAGGGCTTCGAGATCGCCCGCGCCGGCGTGGGCGGCAAGGTGGTCCTGGACTGGACCTGCTTCTAACCCGCCACCGTTTCGGCCCACCGACCCCACCAGCTGAGGAGCCCAACCAAATGTATTCAGCCATCAAGGACCAGCTGCAGCACGAACTGGACGAGATCCGCAGCGCCGGACTGTTCAAGACCGAGCGGCACATTGACTCGCCCCAGGCCAACCACATCAAGGCCGGCCAGATCGGCGGGTCCAGCGCGGACGTGCTGAATTTCTGCGCCAACAACTACCTGGGCCTCGCGGACCACCCGGAGATCATCGCCGCCGCCAAGTCCGCGATGGACGAGCGTGGCTTCGGGATGGCCAGCGTCCGGTTCATCTGTGGCACCCAGGACCTGCACCTGGCGCTGGAGGCACGCGTCTCGAAATTCCTCGGCACCGAGGACACCATCCTGTTCTCCAGCTGCTTCGACGCCAACGGCGGTGTGTTCGAATCGCTCTTCGGCCCGGAAGACGCCGTCATCTCCGATGCGCTGAACCACGCCTCGATCATCGACGGCATCCGGCTTTGCAAGGCCCAGCGCTTCCGCTACGCCAACCAGGACATGGCGGACCTCGAAGCCAAGCTGATCGAGGCCAGCACGCAGGAGAACCCGGCCCGGCGCAAGATCATCGTCACCGACGGCGTCTTCTCGATGGACGGCTTCCTTGCCCCGCTCGAGGCGATCTGCGACCTCGCCGAAAAGTACGACGCCATGGTCATGGTCGACGACTCGCATGCCGTTGGCTTTATGGGCGCCAGCGGTGCCGGCACCCCGGAGCACGCCGGCGTTTCAGACCGTGTGGACATCTACACCGGCACCTTCGGCAAGGCCCTGGGCGGTGCCTCCGGCGGCTACGTCTCCGGCCGCCGCGAAGTCGTCGCCATGCTCCGCCAGAAGGCCCGCCCGTACCTGTTCTCCAACTCGTTGGCCCCGGCCATCGTCGCGGCCACGCTGAAGGCCCTGGACCTCGTGGAGAACTCCGGCGAACTGCGCAGCAAGCTCTTCGCCAACGCCGGGCTGTTCCGGAGCCGCATGAGCGAGGAAGGCTTTGAGCTGCTCCCGGGCGAGCACGCGATCGTCCCGGTCATGTTCGGCGACGCCGTGATGGCCGCCAAGGTGGCGGACGCCATGCTGCACAACGGCGTCTTCGTTACGGCGTTCAGCTACCCGGTGGTGCCCAAGGGCGCGGCCCGGATCCGCGTCCAGCTCTCCGCCGCGCACAGCGCCGGGGACGTCGAGGCGTGCGTGCAGGCCTTCGTGCGCAGCCGAGCCGCCGTCGCCGGTTAGGACCGGCGGCCAACCGGAGCTTCACCGGCTGAGCAGATCCGAGGTTGCGGCGCCACAAGGGGCGCCGCAACCTCATCCGTCTGCAAGGATGGAACCATGTCAGCTAATTACGATGTCGTGATTGTCGGCGGCGGTATCGCCGGCTTGTCCCTTGCCTCAGCCCTTGCCGGGAAATGCAGGGTCGCGCTGGTCGAAGCCGAGCAGACCCTGGCGTACCACACCTCGGCACGCTCAGCCCGGCAGCTGATCCCCAGCTACGGGCCGCCCGCGGTCCAGGAACTCACCCTCCGCACCCTCGAACTGATCGCCGCCCAGGACGCCGCCCGGCCGGAACCGGTGCTCTCGCCGCGCAGCTTCATGTTGATCGGCGACGACGCCACCGTGCGGGAGCAGGCCAGCGGGCACATGCGGCCGATCACCCATGCCGAGGCCCTGGAACTCTGCCCGGCCCTGCTCCCGGACTCCTTCGCCGCCGCGGGCCTGGACACCGGCTCCTTCGCCTGCAATGCACCCCTGCTCCTCGAGGACCACCGCCGGCGCGCCGAAGCCGGCGGCGTGGACATCATCACCGGCGCCCGGGTCCACTCGGCCCAGCGCCTGGGCTCCGGCTGGGAACTCGGCGCCGGGCAGGAAGGCTTCCAGGCCGCCGTCGTGGTCAATGCAGCCGGCGCCTGGGCCGACGAACTGGCCGTGCTCAGTGGCGTCGAGAAGGTCCAGCTGCAGCCGTACCGGCGCACCGCGGCGATTGTCGACGTCGAGCACCCCCTCCCTGAGTCCAGCCCCATGGTGGCCGCCGCCGACGACTCCTTCTACTTCCGGCGCGACGACGGACAGGTCCTGATTTCGCCATCGGAACACGAACCGAGCGGGCCCGAGGACGCGCGGCCCCACCCGGGGGACATCGAAGCGCTCATCGCCCGGCTCAACACCCTGACCACCCTCGGCATCCGCGGTGTCCGCCAGGCCTGGACGGGGCTGCGGACCGAAGCGGCCGACGGTGTCCCGGTGGTGGGGTTCGACGCCGAAGCCCCCGGATTCTTCTGGCTCGCCGGCCAGGGCGGCTACGGCTTCCAGACCTCCTCCGGCATCGCCGAACTCGCCGCCGGGCTCATACTCGCGGGCCGGGGCGCCGGGCCCGCCGCGGGCGCAGACACCGCCGCCGGTCCGGCATCCCGGACAGCGGAGGCCCTGGCGGCGACGCGCTGGTCCATCCGGCGCTGAAGAATGGACTCATGAGCACCCTGATCACCAACGTTGCCGAGCTGATGACCCAGGACCTGGACCACCGGGTCCTCAAAGACGCGGCCGTGGTGATCGAGGGCGAACGGATCGCCTGGCTGGGGCAGGCGGGGGACGCCCCGGCCGCCGATGAGGCCGTCGACGCGGGCGGCCGCGCCCTGCTGCCCGGCTGGGTCGATTCGCACACCCACCTCATCTTCGCCGGCGACCGGACGGCCGAATTCGAGGCCCGGATGGCGGGGGAGGGCTACAGTGCCGGCGGGATCGCGGTGACCACCGGCGCCACCCGGACCACCAGCGACTTCGACCTCACCCGGCTGGCGATGGGCCGCGTGGCAGAGGCCGTCTCGCAGGGCACCACGTACCTCGAAACCAAGACCGGCTACGGCCTGGATGTTGAGAACGAGGCCCGCAGCGCCCGGATCGCCTCGACCGTCGTCGACGAGGTCACGTACCTCGGCGCGCACCTTGTGCCCGCGGGGATGGACGCCGAGGAGTATACGGAGCTGGTGTGCGGCCCCATGCTGGCCGCCGTCAGGCCGTTTGTGCGCTGGGCCGATGTCTTCTGCGAGCGCGGTGCCTTCACCGAGGACCAGTCCCGGCGCGTGCTCCAGGCCTGCCGGGACGCCGGACTGGGCCTGCGGTTGCACGGCAACCAGCTCGGCGAGGGCCCCGGCGTAAAGCTCGCCGTGGAATTCGGCGCCGCCAGCGTGGACCACGTCAACTACCTGTCCGTTGCCGACGTCGATGCCCTCGCGGCCAGCTGGTCCGGCTGGGACGGCGGCGCCGGACGCGGCACGGTGGCGACGTGCCTGCCGGCCTGCGATCTGTCCACCCGCCAGCCGCTGGCACCGGGCCGGGAACTGCTCGACGCCGGCGTGCAGCTCGCACTGGCGTCCAACTGCAACCCCGGCACCTCCTACACCAGCTCGATGGCGTTCTGTGTCACCACCGCCGTGCTCCAGATGAGCCTCAGCGTCCACGAGGCCGTGCGCGCCGCAACGTACGGCGGTGCCCTGGCCCTCGGCCGGGAGTCCGGCAACGACGCCGACGGCGAACGCGCGGTCGGTTCGATCGCCGTCGGACACCGCGCGGACCTGCACCTGCTCAACGCCCCGTCCGCCACCCACCTGGCCTACCGGCCCGGCATTCCGATGACCCACGCCGTCTGGCGGGCCGGTGTCCGCGCCCGCTGACGCCGGAATGAAGCGCGGCCGCTAGAAGAACATCGGCGGGGCGTCCAGGACAGTCTCGTCGACGCGGCGGGCCTCCCACTGGCTGAACGCCTTGTCGAGCTCGTACTTGCCGTCCGCGGAACGGTACAGGGTGCGGACCTCGGCGTTGTCCGGGTTGTTGAGTGACTCGAAGTACTCCACCGACCAGTGGAACCAGCGCATGCAGAACAGCCGCATGGTGAGCCCGTGGGTCACGAACAGCGCGTTGGGGGCGTAGCTCGGCTTCGACCAGTGCCGGTACAGGGTTTCCATAAAGGAGGAGATCCGGTCATAGACGTCGGAGCCGGACTCGCCTTCGCGGAAGCGGTAGAAGAAGTGGCCGTAGGCGTTGCGGAGCTCCTTCTGGTCCTCAATCTCCCCGGCGATCTGGAAATTCGCCCAGTCCTGCTCCCGCAGCCGCGGCTCCTCGATCACCCGCTCCACCAGCGGGCCGAGATTGAGCGCCTCGAGGGTCTGGTAGGCACGCAGGTAAGGGGAGACGTACACACAGACGGGCTTGCCGTCCAGCAGCCGCCGGACCTCGTCACCGGCTGCCCGGGCCTGTTCGACGCCGAGCCCGGTCAGCGGGATCCGGTAATCGGGCACCCGGTTGTAGATCGAGGTGTCGGCATTGGCGGCGGACTGGCCATGCCGGATCATGATGATTTTCCCGGGCGCACTCATAAACCCCAAGCATAGGCCCGGGCGGCCGGCAGCCCCGGTAACGCCCGGTTTCAGGCAACTACCGGAAAGTACAGGCAAGATAGGAACATGTTGGTTCCCTCCCGCCGTCGGCTGCGGACAGAAGTGTGGATTGTCCTGGGTCTGTCACTGGGGCAGTCGGCCGTCTACTCGGTGGTGCAGCTGCTGGACAAAATGACGAAGGCGCCGCTGGCCCAGGGGACCTCCACCCTGAACCGCTCGCAAAGCCCCCGCGAGTACTTTGACCTCACCTACCAGCTGCTGGACATCTTCTTCGCCCTCGTGCCTGTGGCACTGGTGATCTACTTCCTCTCCGAGCACCGCACCGCGGCCGCGGCGTGTGGCAAGCTGGGCTTCAATTTCGCCCGGCCCGGCAAGGACCTGCTGCAGGGAGTGGGCCTCGCGGCGCTGATCGGAATCCCGTCGCTGGGCCTTTATGCGGCTGGCCGGGCGCTGGGGATTACGACGGCGATCATCCCCAGTGCGCTCGACTCCTACTGGTGGACGGTGCCGGTGCTGATCCTCTCCGCGATCCGGCACGGGATCGTGGAGGAAGTGATCGTGGTGGGCTACCTGCTGGACCGGCTCCCCAAGCTGGGCTGGGCCATGCCCGTTGCCATCTTCGCCAGCTCGATGCTGCGCGGCAGCTACCACCTGTACCAGGGGTTCGGGCCGTTCGTCGGCAACGCCATCATGGGTGTGATTTTCGCGCTGGTCTATCTCCGGACCCGCCGCGTGATGCCGCTGGTGATCGCCCATGCCGTACTGGACATCGTGGCGTTCGTCGGCTTCAGCCTCTTCGGCAAGGCCATCGGCCTCGGCTGAGCGTGCCAAACCAACGCGGGGTCACTTAGCGCCCGTCCGGAGCCTCCGGACGGGC
>NZ_JBVAYV010000014.1:0-85161 GCF_055412805.1 Pseudarthrobacter kochi | reverse complement strand
CTCAACGCAAGACCACGCAAAACACTGGACTGGGACACCCCGGCCGAGCGTCTTCGTGATCTACTGGAAGCCAGCTGACCTCGGGTGTTGCATCGACCCCTAGAATCCGCCCTGGCTGGGTATGTCGGCGTTTATCTACCTCACGACTCTGGCGTTCCTGGCGCTGCAGCAGATGTTCATCGTCCTGTTCGGCACCGCGGCCGGCCGCGTGGCCAGTCTGGTGCTGCTGATGCTGCAGCTGAGCTCCTCAGGCGGCACCTATCCGGTGGAGACGACCCCGGTCTTCTTCCAGGTCATGCACCCGTGGATGCCCGCCTCATACGTGGTCTCCGGACTGCGGCAGCTCATCACGGGCGGCATCGACGCTAGACTGTGGCTTTCCGTGCTCGTGCTTGTGGGCATCCTGGTCGGCTCCATCGCCATCAGCGCCTGGAGTGCGTCCCGTCAGCGGATGTGGACCATCACCCGGCTGCACCCCGAGTTGTCCATCTAGGCCTTGGGCCCTTAGCAACACCGACGAAAGGACTGGCAATGCCCCGCGCGACAGGCACAAAACGGGCCATTCTGGATGCCGCGCTTGAACTGGCCGCCACCCGGGGTATCACCGGAACCACGATGGACGACGTCGCCGAGCGCGCCGGTGTGGCCAAAGGCAGCCTGTATTACAACTTCAGCTCCAAGGACAAGCTCTTCGAGGCTCTGTTGCAGGAGGGGGTCGGCGCGCTCGCCGACGCCCTCCAGACGGCGCGGACCGGCCTGCACGGCCGTGCCGCTCTGGAGGCATTGATCATCGTGCTGCTCGATCGCATCGAGGCCAATGCCGGTCTGGCCAAGCTCATGGCGGCCGAGATCTTCCGGACCGACCGGGCCTGGCAGAAGACCCTGTTCGCTCTCCGGCACGACGCACTCGCGGTCTTCGCCGCGGCGATCGCCGAGTCCCGGCCGGCTACTTCGGCGGCCGGCACGAGCAGCCTGATGGCGTCGAGCGTCTTCGGGGCCGTGCTGATGGCGGGCCTGGAGTGGCTCGTCTTCGAGCCGGAGCGCCACCGCGACGAGGTGTCAGCCACCATCCTGGAGTCCCTCTCCGGTGGCCTGCTCGCCTAATCCCGTGATTCGCCGGGGCCCCGACCGGTCGCGGCAGTATCGAGTGTGACCGGCGCAAATCTCTTAGACCAGCCCGAGACCCTCCTGCCCGCGGAACCGGAGGTGACCCAGGCGCTCAGAAGATCCGCGACGCAGGATCTTGCGACCGTGGTGGCCGCGCATCCCAAGTCCTCGCTGGCCTGGTCGGCTCTGGCCGACTACGCGCACAGCCAGGGTCACCTGCTCGAGGCCTACGCGTATGCCCGGGTGGGTTACCACCGCGGCTTCGACGCCCTGCGCAAGGCCGGCTGGCGCCGACGCGGCTCCGGAACCGGTATATCCTTCACGAAGGATATGTCCACACGCGGTGCAGAGGGCGGAGACGGGAATGGCAGAGGAAACTACCGGGAAATCGCCCGGCAGGTGGCGGATCTTCCACGACAAGTTCGTCGTGGAAGAACGCTACATGAGCGAGCGGGACCGTAAGAACCTGTACCGGATCGCCGTCGGCCTGATGGTTCTGGGCGTTGTGCTGTTCGTATCGATCCTTGCCGGTGTCCTCCTGCAGGACGGCCTGACCGCGGGCGACGAACCGGTCCGCTCGTGGCTTCTCACCCTCCGATCCGAACCGCTCACGACCATCATGATCATCCTTGCGATCGTTTTCGGACCTGTAGCACTGCCGATCATCGTCCTGGTGGTGACGGTGGCCTGGGGACTGCTGGCCAAGCACGCCTGGCGGCCGATGCTCCTGGCCGGGGCCATGCTCACCGGTGTGATTCTGGCCCAGATCATCGGGCGCACCATCGGCCGCCAGCGCCCGCCCGTGGACCTTATGCTCTTCGGCGCCGACTTCACCTTCTCCTTCCCGTCAGGCCACGTCCTGGGCGCCTGCGACTTCCTGCTGGTCAGCACCTTCCTGATCTTCTCCCGCCTGCGCAACCGCATGGCCGCAGTCGCAGGCTTCGCGCTGGCCGGCGTCGGAATATTCTTCGCCGCGGCGAGCCGGCTGTACCTGGGCTACCACTGGCTGACTGACGCGCTTGCCTCGCTGTCCATCTCGTTTGTGATCCTGGGCGGCGTGATCGCCCTGGACACCTGGCGGACCGCCCGCATCCGCGGCGAGCAGATCACCGGAACGCTCTCCAAGGCCGATACCCGCCAGGAGTAGTTCCCGGCCGGGGCTCCTTGCAGGGCGTGCACACGGTCAAGACCGAAGGACGCGAGCGTAGTCACAAGCCCCGGCGCGGGCGGAGGCTGTTCAGCTCGCTCTGCAGCCGTGCGTTGACCGCTTCCAGCTCCAGCACCTTGGCTACTCCGGCAAGGTTCAGCCCCTCCTCCAGCAGTTCGCTGATCCGCTGCAGCACCACCAGATCCGCGTGGCTGTACTGGCGTGTTCCTCCGGCGGTGCGGTCTGGCGTCAGCAGGCCCTTCCGCTCGTAGAGCCTGATGTTCTGCTGCCCGGTGCCGACCATTGCGGCCACCACTGAGATCGCGTAAATGCCCAGCTCCCCACCACGTTCCGTCACGGCGCTCCTTCACGTTCTCCGATGTGCCGGCTTTCCCTCTTGCGTCAGTTTCGCACCGGTGCTATAAAAAATCTATATTCACCACCATAGATAATCAGTAAGACTGGATATAGGAAAGAGCACAGAGATCTTGCATGAAGGAGTGGGAAATGATGTTGATGCGTACGGACCCGTTCCGTGAACTGGACCGGCTGACCCAGCGGGTCTTTGGAACTAGGCGGCGCGGCGTCTCTAGCCGCCAGCTTCATCCGGGGCGACGCCCTGGACACGACGCGTGGTCCGCCGCCGGGCGCACACCACCCGCGGCGCCCTGGAGATTCCGGCGCGTCACCACCGCCAGGGGAGCCTGGTCCTGCGGGCTACCCCGGCGCGGTGGAACGAGGTCCGTTGTGACCCGGCCGTCGGGACCACCCGAATGATTCCCGAACCACAGCCAAGAAGCACAGGAGAAGGAGGGCAGCCATGAGCGCATGGCGCCGCTACGATTCGCTGCTGTTGCCGGTCTTCCACGAGCGGTTCGTGGCCCGGTGGGGCGAGGGGACCGCCCCGTTTCTTGATCCGGAGGCCCACGAGGCACCGTTGCCGCGTGCCCAGTGGATTAATATCGACACCGGGGCCGCACTCGCGGTGGTTCCCATCTGGTCCGTCGATGACAGCCAGCACCGGTCTTTTGGCGTCTTCTACCTGCCGCCGGCCGGCGACATCTGGGTGCTTCGGCCGGGGTACACGAGCTACCTGGAGCCCGCGGTGGATGAGCTTGAGCAACTTCAGGCCCTGCGGAACGACGCGTTCAGGAAGGCCGTGGCGCACGCCAAGGAGTTCCTGTTCGGGCCTGAAGCCCCAGTGTCTTGAGTCTCCGCAGGAGCCTTTCCGCAGAAGCTCCGGCACGCTGGCGCCGGTCGTGGCGCGCGGGTGCGCCGCGGCCTAAAATCAGTCAACTGCCGGAAACTACATAGGGGATCCACTGATGAGAGCATCCGCCAAAGACCTGGCCGCCCTGCTGCCGCCGCACTTCACTCTGGGCGTGGCGACCGCAGCCTTCCAGATCGAAGGTGCCCTGGACGAGGACGGACGCGGTCCCTCGGGTTGGGACCACTTCGCTGCCAAGCCCGGTGCGATCGTGGCGGACCACAGCCCCGCGGTTGCCTGCGACCATTACCACCGGATGCCCGAAGACGTGGCCCTGATGAAGGAACTCGGGGTCGATTCCTACCGTTTTTCTTTCTCCTGGTCGCGCATCCAGCCCGGCGGCAGCGGTCCGGTCAACCCCGCGGGCCTCGACTTCTATGACCGGCTGATTGACCTGCTGCTGGCCAACGGCATCGCACCCATGGCCACGCTGTACCACTGGGATACGCCGCTGGAGCTGGACCAGGCCGGCGGCTGGATGAACCGGGACACGGCCTACCGGCTGGGCGAGTTCGCCGCGATCGCCGCGGCCGCGTATGGCGACCGGGTGACCCGCTGGGTGACGGTCAACGAGCCCGCCACGGTCAGCACCAACGGCTACATGCTGGGGATGCACGCGCCGGGCGAGGCGCTTATGCTGAAGGCGCTCCCGAGCGTCCACCACCAGCTGCTGGGCCACGGCTTGTCGCTGCAGGCGCTCCGGGCCGCCAATGTGCCGGGCGAAATCGGGATCACGAATGTCTATTCGCCCATGGTGCCTGCCTCGATCAACCCGCTGGACAAGCTCAGTGCCGGTCTGATGGACACGGCCCAGAACCGGCTTTACGCGGACCCTGTCCTGCTCGGCAAGTACCCCGACACCGTCCGTGCCGCCACCTTCTTCTCCTCCTTCAGCCCGTCCAGTGAGGACATGAAGCTGATCTCCCAGCCCCTGGACTTCTACGGGCTCAACTACTACATGCCGACCCGGGTGGCGTCCGGTCCGGGCGAGGGCGCCGTGCCCAAGGGGATGGCCGAGGCCATGGGCGACGACCTGAGCGGCACCGCGCCCGGCGCCCCGTTCCACATTGCGTCATTCCCGGACACCGAGACCACCGCGTACGGCTGGCCCATCAAACCGGAGTACATGGCCGTCGCGCTTGCGGAAATGGCCGAACGCTACCCCGGCCTTCCGCCGGTCTACATCACCGAGGGCGGGGCTAGCTTCGAAGACCTCGAGATCCGGGACCCGGAAGGCCGGCTCATCATCCCGGACGAACGCCGGGTGAGCTACCTGGCCGACCATATCGCCACCGCCGTTGAAGCGACGTCGCCCGGCGGCGCGGCAGAGTCCATTGACCTGCGGGGATACTACGTGTGGTCGCTGATGGACAACTTCGAATGGTCGGGCGGCTACAAACAGCAATTCGGGCTGCTGCACGTGGACCGCGGGACCCAGGAGCGCACCAGGAAGGCATCGTTTTACTGGCTCCAGGAGGTTCTCGCGGCACGGCACCGGGACCCCGTCCCGGAGGTTCCGGCCGCCGCGGCGGCGGCCAGCCGGCGGGCCGGCGCCTAAAGAACGCCGAGGTCCTGCAGGCCCTTTGCCATGCCGGCACCGTCCGGTGAGTAGATCCACGGAACCTTGGAGCCGGTGTGGTCCCCGGTGTCCGAGTGGCCGCCGGCCAGCACGGCTTCGCTCGCGGAGAGCTGGCGGATGCCGATGGCGGCCACACGGTCGCCGTGCTGCTGGGCGAAATGCGAGTAGATCGATTCGTCGTGCTGGCCGTTGTCTCCGAAGAGCAGCCAGCGCATCTTCGGGAATTCCTCGGCCAGCAGTTCCAGGTTGCGGCGTTTGTGCTCCTGGCCGCTGCGGAACCACCGGTCGTGGGTGAGGCCCCAGTCGGTGAGCAGCAGGGCACCGGAGGGGTACATGTTCCGGGTGATAAAACGTGCCAGGGTGGGGGCCGCGTTCCACGGTCCGGTGGACAGGTAGATCACCGGCGCCTCCGGGTGTTCGACCATCAGTCGGTCCATCAGCACGGCCATGCCAGGCGTCGCCATCCGGGCGCGTTCGTTGAGCACAAAGGTGTTCCAGAGCGCCAGGAAGGGCCGGGGGAGCGCGGTGACCATGATCGTGTCATCGATGTCGGACACGATGCCCAGCTTGGTCTCGGGGGAAATGACGAAGATCTTCGCGGTGACGGGCTCGGTGCCCTCGGCGCGCAGCACCGCGGTGTGCCAGCCCGGAGTGAGCTCCACCTGCACGAGAGTGTCCACAAGTCCGCCGCGGTCGGCCTGCACCCGGGCGGTCACCCCGCCGATCTCGATCTCCACTTTGGAGGACTGCACCGGCACGGAGGTGAACGCCCGCCAGCCGCGGATGTTCTGGTTGCCGTTCTGGGCCGCCTGCTCCGCCCGGCTCCCGGGGTTGGGCCTGCTGGTGAGCACCACCCGGCCGAGCACCCGGACCCAGGTGGTTGACCCGTAGCCCTGGTAGGCGACGGTCTGCGGGATGAAGTCCCAGCGCCGGGCAGTCTTCAGACGGACGCTGTTGACGGTGTCCGAGACCACATGCGCAAGGCGGAAGACCCGGTTGCCGGTGACTGCTTGCTGCCCGGGTGTGTGCTGTGAGGCCAATTCCATGCCTCCACTCTCCCACAGGGCCACGGCGCCCCGTTGACTGTGTCCGGAATCGCCGCGGATCAGGCGTCGCCCAGCAAATGGCGCAGCATCCAGGCGTTCCGCACGGCGTTGCCACCGCCGTCGTTGTTGAAATAGGCAAAGACGTCCTTGCCGGCCGTCTGCCATTCGCGGATCCGCTCCGCCCACCAGCGCAGCTCGTCGTCCGAGTAGGAGCCGCCGTAGAGATACTCCCGGTCCGGGCCATGCAGCCGGAGGTAGACGAAGGCCGCGGTGGCGCGGAGGACGCACGGGAGTCCCGCGCCGCTCATGACGCAGTAGGCAGTGCCGTGCCGTGCCAGCAACGAGTAGACGCCGGGATCGTCCCAGCTGGGGTGGCGGAATTCCACGCTGACCCGGATCCAGTCGGGCACCGCCGCCAGGAAATACGCCAGCCGCGCGTCGTCCCGGGCGAAATCCGGCGGGAGCTGGACCAGCAGCACCGCGCGTTTGTCGCCGAGTTCGTGCCAGCACCGGGCGATCCGCTCGATCCAGGCTTCCGGGGCGTAGAGCCTCTTCCCGTGCGTCAATCCGCGCGGGGCCTTGACGGACAGCAGGAACCCGGGCGGCAGCCGTTGGCGCCAGCTGGCGAAGGAGCTGTCACGGGGCCAGCGGTAGAAGCTGGCGTTGAGCTCCACTGTGGTGAAGTGGGCCGCGTAGTGCGCCAGCCGGTCCCTCGCCGGCAGTCCCGGCGGATAGAGCACGTTCTCCCAGTGCTCATAGCTCCAGCCGCTGGTGCCGATGTGCACCGTCCCGGTCCGGGGTGTGCCCTGGTCCATCCCGCCCGTTCCTTCCCGGCCCGCTGTGCCCGCCTGGTCATCCCCGGCCCGCCCGCCGTCGTGCGGGGCGATGGTCCGAAGTTCCGTGTCAGCTTCTCTGGATCCTAGTCCTCAGGGAAACGGGTGTGGCACTGTAAGTCCCATGGCTCGCATTGAGGATTACGCACTGGTCGGCGATCTGCACACGGCTGCGCTGATCAGCACCGAAGGTTCGATTGACTGGCTGTGCCTGCCGCGCTTTGACTCGCCGGCCTGCTTCAACGCCCTGCTGGACACGCCCCGGGCCGGGCGCTGGCTGCTGGCGCCGGAGGGCGGCGGTGAATGCACGCGGCGGCACTACCGCAAGGGCACCCTCATCCTGGAAACGGAGTGGGAGACGCCCACGGGAAAGGTCAAGGTCATCGACTTCATGCCGCCCCGGGACTCGGTGGCGGACATCGTGCGCATTGTGGTGGGCGTCCGCGGCACGGTGCGGATGCGCGGCGAGCTGGTCCTGCGCTTCGACTACGGCCACATCGTCCCGTGGGTCCGCCACGACGACCGCGGGATCCACGCCATTGCCGGCCCCGACGCCGCGTACCTCGTGACCGGGGCCCCGCTGCGGGGCGAGCGACTGCAGACCATCAGCGACTTCACCGTCAAGGCCGGCGACAGGGTCCCGTTCGTCCTGACCTGGACCCCGAGCCACCTTGGCCGTCCCCGCGCAGTGGACCCGGAACAGGTCCTGGCATCGACGGAGGACTTCTGGCAGCGCTGGTCTGCCAAGTGCGTAGTGACCGGACCCTACCGGGCGGTGGTGCAGCGCTCGCTGATCACACTGAAGGCGCTGACGTTCGCCCCCACCGGAGGAATCGTGGCGGCCGTGACGACCTCGCTGCCGGAGGAGCTGGGCGGCGAACGGAACTGGGACTACCGCTTCTGCTGGCTCCGGGATGCCACCCTGACGCTCCAGGCGCTGCTCGCGGCGGGCTACACGGAGGAGGCCGCCGCCTGGCGCGACTGGCTGCTGCGGGCAGTGGCGGGAGACCCCAAGGACCTGCAGATCATGTACGGCATCCACGGCGAGCGCCGCCTGCCCGAGGTGGAACTGCCCTGGCTGCGGGGGTACGAGGACTCGGCCCCGGTCCGGACCGGCAACGGCGCCGCCGGACAGCTGCAGCTCGATGTCTGGGGCGAGGTGCTGGACTGCCTGTCCCTGACCCGGAACTCGCTGCTGAAAAGCACCGACGAATCCTGGGACGTGCAGCTGGCCCTGATGGACCACCTGGAGACTGTCTGGCAGGAGCCCGACAACGGGCTCTGGGAGATGCGCGGACCGCGGCGGCACTTCACCCACTCCAAGGTGATGGCCTGGGTGGCGGCCGACCGCATGGTCAAAGGCGTCCGGGACTACGGACTGCCCGGACCCGCAGACCGCTGGGAGGAACTCCGGGACACCATCCATGCGGACGTCATGGCCAAGGGCTTCGATGCCGCACGAAACACCTTCGTGCAGTCCTACGGGCGGCCCGAGCTCGATGCGAGCCTGCTGCTTATCCCGCGCGTCGGGTTCCTGCCCCCGGATGACCCGCGCGTGGTCGGGACGATTGATGCCATCCAGCAGGAGCTGACCCACGACGGCTTCCTGCGGCGGTACAAGCCGGCCGAATCCGACGACGGACTACCCGGCGGGGAGGGAGTGTTCCTCGCCTGTTCGTTCTGGCTGGTCGAGGCGCTCCTGGGGGCGGGCCGGCACCACGAGGCACAGGAGCTGTTCGAACGGCTGCTGGCGCTGCGCAACGACGTCGGACTCCTGAGCGAGGAATGGAGCATCGAGGACGGAAGGCAGCTGGGAAATACGCCGCAGGCATTCAGCCATTTTGCCCTCGTGATGAGCGCTTTGGAACTGCATGAGGACGGTGTGCGCCGCAGTGATGCGCCGCACCCGGCCCGTTGACGAAGTCCCTGACGCCGGGAAAGGCGGACCTCCGGATTCCCGGGAAACGGTTTTCATCCATCCCCTAGATAAGTATACTTACTAATATCCCAACGTGGGGTATGAGGATGAAGGAGAGTGCGATGGCTGGATATTTTGAGGTCGTGGACGCGCCCGACGGCGGCTACCGGATCCGGATGCTTGACGGCGCAGGAAGCCTGATGGCTGTCTCGGTCACGTTCCCCACCAAGAAGGCCGCTGTGGCCGGCATCGCCCAGGCCCGCGAAATCGCCGGCACCGGCCTCATCCGCGACCGCAGCGCCGGCCGGCAAGCCGTCGCACCGGCGGCGCCCGCAGCTGCCCTGGCCAGGGTATCCAGAAGGACCGCAGGAGGGACCAGCCGCGGCACCACGCTCTCCGGCGGGTCGCTGGCAGCCGGAAAGCGAGCACGGGCTCATCGCTGACTCGAATCCTGGCGGCCTCCCTGGCCAGGGCCCCGCAGACCCCATGACCGGCCCAACGCCCGGAGCCGGCCGCAAAGCCGCCGTGCTGTTCGACGTCGACGGCACCCTGGTCGACTCGACGTATCTTCACACCCTGGCCTGGTGGCAGGCCTTCCGGCAGGCCGGCCACGACGTGCCGATGGCGAGCATCCACCGCTCGGTCGGGATGGGCGGGGACAAAATCCTCGCCAAACTGCTGCCCGCTGACCGGGACACGGGCGAAGACAGCACCATCATGACCTCGCACGCCGCCGTGTTCTCCACCTTCTGGCCCGCGCTGCGCCCGCTCGAAGGCGCCCGCGCGCTGCTGGCGGGCTGCCACGACGGCGGTCTCGCCGTGGCACTGGCATCCTCCGCCCGGGAACGCGACCTTGACGTGCTGCGGGCCACGATCGGAGCCGACGCCTACATCGACGCCGCCACCAGCTCGGCAGACGCGAAGGAGAGCAAACCCGCCCCGGACATCCTCGTGGCAGCCCTCAACGCCGTGGGTGTGCCGGCAACGGACGCCGTCTACGTGGGCGACGCCGTATGGGACATCTACGCCGCCGGGAAGCTCGGCATCCCGGCCATCGGTCTGACCTGCGGTGGCACCAGCGAAGCGGAACTCCGGGACGCCGGCGCCGTCGAAATCTACCCGGGCCCCCGGGCGCTCCTGGACAACCTCCGGGACAGCGCGATCGGACAGCTCGCCGCCCGCGTCCGCCGGAGCTAGCGGGACCGCCGGCGGCTACAGTGTTTCCATGAATCCACGGGGGGATAGGGAATCCGGACCGCCGCGCCGCCCGCGGCCGGCACAGTTGGTGGTGCCGCTTGCGGCCGTGGCCCTGCTGGCGGTGGGGGCGGTCCTGCTGTCGATGCCGGTGCGGCAGGAGAGTTTCGGCTGGTTTGCCTACGCGCCGCTCTCCCAACAGACCTTCGCCGCCCAGGGCATGCTGATCATGGATGCGGAGAAGTGGGCGGGCGTTGTGTTGGCCGGTCTAGGCCTGGTGACGCTCGCGTTCTGGTCCGGCTACCGTGCCGGCCGGCGGCCCCGCCGCGGCCGCCGCGGGGACGGCCAGGCCTCCGCGGGATGACATTTCGCGGCAATGTTGGCGCGCAACACTGCCGTGAACAGCGAACTCGGCATACGCTAGCCGGATGACACGTCATCACCTGCCCGGCCGGGTGGCCGTAGTAACCGGCGCCGGCTCGGGGATCGGCAGGGCCGTCGCCCGGCTCATGCTCGCTGACGGGTACCGGGTGGTGCTGGCCGGCCGGCGCGAGGCCCAGCTGCTGGAAACCGGGGCCGGACATGCCCAGGCCCTCGCCGTCCCGTGCGACGTCACCGTGCCCGACGACGTCGAGCGGCCTTTCGCCGCCGCCCTCCAGCGCTGGGGACGCGTGGACGTGCTGTTCAACAACGCCGGAGTGTTTGGGCCTGCCGCCTCCGTGGACGAGATCAGCCTCGCGGACTGGGACGCCACCGTGGCCGTGAACCTGACCGGCGCCATGCTCTGCGCCGCTGCCGCCGTGCGGGCCATGAAGGCGCAGTCACCGCAGGGCGGCCGGATCATCAACAACGGCTCGATTGCCGCCCACTCGCCCCGGCCCCGGACGGTGGCCTACACCGTCACCAAGCACGCCATGACCGGGCTCACCAAGAGCATCGAACTGGACGGGCGCGGGTTTGGCATCACCTGCGGGCAGATCGACATCGGCAACACCGCCACGGAGCTGATGGACACGATCGGCGTCGGCTCCGGGGCTGTCCAGGCCGACGGCAGCAGCCGCGTCGAGCCGACCTTCCCGGTCGACGACGCCGCGCGTGCGGTGCTGCTGATGGCCGGGATGCCGCCGTCGGCCAGTGTCGGATCCCTCGTGATCACCGCCGCCGGGATGCCGTTCATCGGGCGCGGGTAGTCGCCGCCGGGGGAGGCCGGCCCTTTAGAGCGGCAGCAGGCCGGACAGGTCGGCGCGCAGACCGGAGGCTGCCACCCGCCCGGCGTCGACGGCGTCTGCCCAGCTCAACTGTCCGCTCACCATCGCAAGCCAGGTGGCGGCGTCGCACTCGATGACGTTCGGCGGAGTGCCACGGGTATGCCGCGGGCCCTCCACACACTGCGTGACGCCGAACGGAGGGACCCGCACCTCCACCGAGTTCCCCGGCGCCCGGGCGGTGACCTCCTCCAGGGTGTAGCGCACCGCCGTCGCCAGCGTGCTGCGGGGGACGGGGACGCCGGCGTCCGGGCCGGTGCCTCCGGCGGCGTCGGACGCCGGAGCGTTGGCGGCCTGCCACGCGGCGAGAGCCGCGCGGCCCTCATCGACGGCGATTCTGCGTCGGGCGACGGCCATGGCTAGTCGAGCAGGGCCGAGACGGCGTGGCCGAGACGGATCTTGCCCACCGGCCGGCCGCCGCCGAGCACGGGGGAGACCACCTTGTCCAGGACGCTGGCAACTTCCGGGACGTCGACGGCGCCGGCAGCCGCGAGCAGGGTCAGCCCGACGAGCGTGGTGGCCCGGATGTTGCCGTCGAGGATCTTGATGGCGACGGAGGCGCCCGCGGGCGTGGCCATCACCAGCACGCCCTCGGCGCCGATCTTGGCGAGGATGCCGAGGTCGTCCATGACGATCGTGTTGCACTCGCCCTTGCCCTGCACCGCCCACGGGTAGTCCAGCATCGACGTGGCGATCGTGGCGGCGCGGGCATTGGAGTTCTTGTCCCCGGGGGCCTTGGCCAGCTTGGAGAAGGCCCGGGCCAGTCCGGTCAGGGACACGGCTGCGACGGGGGCGCCGCAGCCGTCGATGCCGAGGTGGGCGATGCTTTCGCCGCAGTATTCCTCGATCACGGAGCGGATGCGCTGCTGCAGCGGGTGGTTGGGCTCGAGGTAGCTGCGTGTGTCCCAACCGTTCTCGGTGCAGGCCCACAGGAATGCGGCGTGCTTTCCGGAGCAGTTGAACGCCAGCTTGGACTTGCCCCGCTCGGAGCGGACCAGCCAGTTCCGGGCGGTCTCATCCTCGGGCCAGGCGGCCGGGCACTGGAGCTGCTCTTCTTTGACGCCTGCGGCCTTGAGCATGCCCTCGACGACGTCCATGTGGTCCAGCGAGCCGACGTGGCTGCCGCAGGCGATCGCTGCCTGCGCGCCGCGCAGGGGAACACCGGCCTGCATGGAAGCGAGGGCCTGCAGCGGCTTGAGCGTGGACCGGGCGTAGATCGGGGTGGTGATGTCGCCCAGTTCGGTGACGACGGTGCCGTCCCCGGCGATGAGTACGGCGGAGCCGATGTGGCGGGACTCCACAAAGCCGCTGCGTTCAACGACGGCCAGTTCGACGGCAGACTCGACGGTGAAGGTGGCATGCGAATTCAGGGGCATGCCGTAAGTCTATGGTGCCCGGGCGGGGATACCCGGTTATTCCACGGTCACCATCAGTGACTGCCAGCCCGACGCGCCGTCGGGCACCGGATCGGCACGCTTGTCCGTCTGGACCTCGCCGGTGCCGTCGGTGGCGCGGGCCTTGATGTAGTGCGGGCCCGGGGTCGCCTCCCAGTCGAAGGACCACTGCCGCCAGGTGACGAGGGAAGCCTCCGTGGAGAGGGTGGCCTCGGTCCAGGGCCCGTTGTCGATCTGCACCTCAACTTTGGTGATGCCGCGAGTCTGGGCCCAGGCGGTGCCGCCGATCGCGACGCGTCCGGCCGGAACCTTGGCGAAGGACTTCGGGACTTCCACCCGGGCCATGGTCTTGATGGGGCCGCGCTCGGACCAGCCGCGCTGCGTCCAGTACGCCTTGCTGTCCGCGAAACGGGTGACTTCCAGGTCCACCACCCACTTGGTGGCGGAGACGAAGCCGTACAGACCGGGGACGACCATGCGCACGGGGTAGCCGTGTTCCAGGGGCAGGGCTTCGCCGTTCATGCCGATCGCCAGCATGGCGTCGCGGTCGTCCTGCAGGACCTCCAGCGGGGTTGAGGCGCTGAAGCCGTCGATCGAGGTGGAGAGCACCATGTCCGCGCCGTCCTTGGGACCGGCCATCTTGAGCACCTCACGGATGGGCATGCCCAGCCATTTGGCGTTGCCGGCCAGGTTTCCGCCCACCGGGTTGGAGACGCAGGTCAGGGAGACGTGGGATTCGATCAGATCCGCGTCGAGCAGGTCCTGGAAGCTGAGCCGGATTTCCCGGTCCACCAGGCCGTGGACGCGCAGTTCCCAGTCCTGGACGTTGATCTCGGGCACGCTCAGCGCCGTATCGATGCGGTAGAAGTCGTTGTTGGGCGTCAGCCACGGTGTGACCCCGGGCGCCTTGGACTGCACGCCGGCGGGTACGGCGGGGGCCGGCTTCGCCGGGGCGGGGAGCTGAAGGGATTCGCGGGCCTGGGCCACGTTGCTGCGGGCCGCGCTGAGCAGACGGCCGCCGGTCGCGGCTATGGCGGAGGCCGCGGCGGTGACCCCGGTCGCGGCGAAGAAGGCGCGCCGGCTGGTGGCTGGACGTTCGGGATCCTTGGCGGCGAGGTCGGAGGCCATGTCCGGCCACTGCTGCATCCGCCACAGCCGTGTGACCAGGATGCGGAGCACGATCAGGCCGGCCACGGTCCCGATCAGGGAGGGAATCGCGTCCAGCGGCTTCACTCCCGCCCGGGTCACCACGCTGGCGACGATCACCGCGCCCATGAGCAGCACACCGGCGACGCCGAGGGCCCACTTGCGGTACGCCACGATGCCGAGGATGCAGGCGAGGATCAGGATGGAAGCCGCCATGCCGACGAACAGGGCGAGCTTGTCATTGGTGCCGAAGGTGGCGATCGCGAAATCCTTCATCCACGACGGTGTGAAGTCGATGAAGGTCGAACCGAGGGCGATCACCGGCGTTGCCCGCGCCGTGAAGAACGCACCGATCAGTTCCGCCACGGACAGGACGACGGCGGCCGCAGCCACTCCCGCCAGCGCGGCCAGGGCGGTGGGTCCGGACAGCTGCTTCGCGGGTGTCCGTTTGACGGGCCGGGTCCGCGCGGGCTTCCCTGTGTTGAGTCTGTCGGCGCGGGGCGTCTGCGTGCTGGGCTGGTCCATACATGGTCTTCGGAGCCGGGCGGCCCGCGGATTGCCCGCCCGGGGGGCATGCCCTCCCCTGGGACGCAGGCATGGACATGTTGGCATTATGTCCAGTGGGCGCGGCCGGGACTGGGCACGTCCCGTGGGGCGGGAGGCGGGCTTCGGGGGGCATGCCCTCCCCTGCGTTGCAGGGATGGACATTTTGGCACGATGTCCAGTGGGCGCGGCCGGGGCTGGGCATGTCCTGAGGGTACGGAGGCTGGGCATGTCCGGCGGCGGTCACAGCTTAGGAGCCTGCCCGGTCCGCAAAGTACTCTTGGGAACTGTGAAGGTACTTGTCATCGGCCCCGGCGGCCGCGAACACGCCATTGTCCGATCCTTGCTTGCCGACCCGAACGTGTCCGAGGTCCACGCGGCCCCGGGCAACGCCGGCATCAGCAAACTGGTCCCCACGCACGCCATCGACGCGAATGATCCAGACGCCGTCGCCGCCCTGGCCACCAAGCTCACCGTTGACCTCGTCGTCGTCGGCCCCGAGGCGCCGCTTGCCGCCGGAGTGTCCGACGCGGTCCGTGCCGCGGGCATCCCCGTGTTCGGCCCCAGCAAAGCCGCGGCCCAGCTCGAAGCCTCCAAAGCCTTCGCCAAGGAGGTCATGGCCGAGGCCGGTGTCCCCACCGCCATGGCCCGGGTGGCCGGAAATGCCGAGGAAGCCGCCGACGCCCTCGACACCTTCGGCGCCCCCTACGTGGTCAAGGACGATGGCCTCGCCGCAGGCAAGGGCGTTGTTGTCACCAACAACCGGGACGAGGCCCTCGCGCACGCGCAGAGCTGCTTCGACGCCGGCGGCACGGTGGTGATCGAGGAATTCCTCGACGGCCCCGAGGTCTCCGTCTTTGTCCTCTGCGACGGCCGCAACACCGTGGCGCTTTCCCCGGCGCAGGACTTCAAACGGATCTTCGACAACGACGAAGGCCCCAACACCGGCGGCATGGGTGCCTACACCCCGCTGGAATGGGCCCCGGAGGGCCTGGTCCAGGAGGTCCTGGACCGTGTCGCCCAGCCCACGGTCAACCAGATGGCGCACCGCGGCACCCCGTTCGTCGGCGTGCTCTTTGTCGGACTGGCCCTGACCTCCCGCGGCACCCGAGTCATCGAGTTCAATGTCCGCTTCGGCGACCCGGAAACCCAGGCCGTCCTCGCCCGCCTCAAGACCCCGCTCGGGGGGCTGCTGATGGCGGCCGCCAAGGGCGAACTGGACAAGGTCCAGCCGCTGCGCTGGTCGAAGGAAACGGCCATCGCCGTCGTCGTCGCCGCCGAAAACTACCCCGACGCCCCGCGGACCGGGGACCGCATCCGCGGACTCAAGAAAGTCGAGTCGATCGAGGGCGTCCACGTGATCCACGCCGGCACCAGGCTCGACGACGAAGGCAAGGTCGTGTCCGCCGGCGGACGGGTCCTCGCCGTGGTGGCCCTTGGAACGGACCTGGTGGAGGCCCGGGAACGGGCGTACGACGGCGTCGAACTGGTCCAGCTGGAGGGCAGCCAGTTCCGCACCGACATCGGCGGCAAGGCAGCCCGCGGCGAGATCAAAGTCCAGACCCCCGGTACTACCGCTGCCACGAAAGCGAAGGCCTGAGCATGACCACCTCCGAACCCGCCGTACCGGACGCCACCGAACCCGTCCCGCCGGCCCCGAGGGGCGGCCTGGACACGGCGACCCCCGACCTGCCCGGCTGGAAGCACATCTACTCCGGGAAGGTCCGCGACCTCTATGTTCCGGCGGATGCGTCCATCACGGAGCGCATCGGCCAGGAATGCGTCCTGGTCGTGGCCAGCGACCGCATCAGCGCCTACGACCACGTCCTGGCCAGCGAGATCCCGGACAAGGGCCGCATCCTGACCCAGCTGAGCCTGTGGTGGTTCGAGCAGCTCGGCGTGGCCCACCACGTGCTTGCGTCCACGGTCGAGGCCGGTGTGCCCGCCGCCGTGGAAGGGCGCGCGATGATCTGCAAGAAGCTGGATATGTTCCCGGTCGAATGCATCGCCCGGGGCTACCTCACCGGTTCGGGGCTCGAGGAGTACCGGCAGTCCCGCACCGTGTGCAGCCTCCCGCTGCCCGAAGGCCTGGTGGACGGGTCACGGCTCGACGACGCCATCTTCACCCCCTCGGCGAAAGCCGAAGTGGGCGAGCACGACGAGAACATTACCTACGGCGCCGTCGTCGAAACGGTGGGAGAGGACGTCGCCGCGCGGCTGCGCGAACTCACGCTGGAGATCTACACCAAGGCCGAGGCGATCGCCCGCGGCCGCGGCATCATCCTCGCCGACACCAAAGTGGAATTCGGCTTCGACGCCGCCACCGGGCTCATCACGCTCGGCGATGAGGTGCTCACCCCGGATTCCTCACGGTTCTGGGACGCCGCCACATACGAGCCGGGCAAGGCCCAGCCGTCCTACGACAAGCAGTACGTCCGTGACTGGCTGACCTCCGCCGAATCCGGCTGGGACCGGTCCTCGGACGTGCCCCCGCCGGCGCTGCCGGCCGACGTCGTCGCCCGCACCCGCAGCCGCTACGTCGAAGCCTACGAAAAGCTCACCGGCCGGACGTTCGCCTAGGACCCGGGGCAGCTAGGTTCCGGCCGCCGCCTGCGCGCGGCGCTGGGCCAGCCGGATTTCCAGCACGGCGTCCATCGCCTGCTGGACCCGGTCCGAGGCGCCGGCTGCACTGAATTCCTTCTGGGCTTCCTCCAGATAGATGAGGGCCTCGTCGGATTCGCCGGCGGCCTTGAGTGCCTTGCCGAGCAGCAGGGCCACCTCGCCGGCGACGTGCTTGGCCAGTGCGTCCTTCTCGGCGTGGATCTCCCGCAATTTCTGGACGGCCGCCACAATATCGCCGGTCAGGTAGAGCCAGCGGGCCCGGATGAACGCGACCTCCAGCTGGTCCGTCTTGTTGCCGCCCACGATCGAGAGCGCCAGCTCGGCGCGTTCGATCGACGTCAGCGTTTCGGGCTCGACGATCCCGGAGGACAGGCGCACAGCGGCGGAGGCTTTGTTGAACCGCGCCCAGAGGTCGATGTCGTTGGCGGGGGAGAGCAGCTGTGCCGCCCGCTCGTGGTACTTGATGCCTTCGGTGTAGTCATGGCGCATGAAGGCCACGTTGCCGATCACCCAGGCGACTTCGCCGGCGAGCTGGGTCATGGAATGGTCGTCCATCTGCTCGTTCATGGCCTGGCAGTATTCCCAGGCCTCATCCAGCCGGCCGCTTTCGGCAAGGGCCCCGATGAGGGCCCGCAGCGCGCCGATGATCAGCGTGGAACCCTTGGGCAGTTCGGCGCAGAGCCGCACCGCTTCCTGCGCGTGCTCGACGGCGACTGCCAGCTGGCCCTGGCCGTGGCACACGGCCGCGAGCATCTGCCGTGCACGAACGCCCAGGCCCGCCGACTCGGCGGCCATCGGATGGTCCAGGAGCCGCTGGACAAGGTCCTGGCATTCCTTGAGCTGGCCCTGCTTCATGAGGCACTCGGCTTGCATGTAGCTCATGTTCCACCAGGCGCTGGTGTTCCGGGCGTCGAGGGCAATCTGGGCTGCCGCAGCAGCGTGGGTCGCGGCCAGCGGGTAGTCCCGCAGGTCCCACGCCTGACGTGCATAGAGGCCCGCCAGGACGTATTCGGCGTCGCTGACCGACACCGGCTGGCTCCAGGCTTCCAGCGCTTTGGGGGCGAGTTCGAGCCGACGGGCGAGCTCCTCGATCACATCCGCGGTAGGTTCGCGCCGCCCGGTCTCCAGGAGGGAGATGTAGCTGGGCGAGTACAGATCGCGGCCCAGTTCCGCCTGCGTCAGGCCTCGCTCGAGCCGTTCCGCTCGGAGTTTCTCCCCGAATCCGTTCCCCACGGGTTCCTCCTAATTCCGGACAGTCTTTGTACTAAATGCTTGACAGTCTCTGTGCAAGCCATTTTACAATGTATGTCAACAAGGGCTCGTGCTGGCTTTGCAATGTGTCCGACTCGCGTTTCCGACTCGTATTGAGGAACCCACATGATTAAGAAGATTGCAGCTTCTGTCGCCTTGGCGGGGGCGCTGGCTCTCTCCGCAGCGGCTCCGGCCGTCCTGTCGATAAGTGCTATCGGCAACTGGCCGGATCCGATGGGCACCACCCTGTCGATCGGCAACTGGCCCGATCCCATGAGCTCAACCCGGGGAAGCCTCTCGGCGATTGGCAACTGGCCGGACCCGATGACCTTCGCCACCAACATCGGCAACTGGCCGGACCCGATGTAAGCAGTCCCTCTCTTGATGGCTCCGGGTCACCTGCGCAGGTGTCCCGGAGCTTTTTTGCCCTGGCACCCTCATCGGCTGCTCCATAACGGCCCTTCTGAGGGGTCAAAACGGCAGTTGTGGAGCAGTCGATGGGGGTTTCGACGGCGGCCCCGGGCAGCCGCCGCCCGGCGCGCACACAGCGGGCACACAAAGAAGAGGGCCTTCCAGCTGGAAGGCCCTCTTCTTGATTGGTCGGGATGACAGGATTTGAACCTGCGACCTCGTCGTCCCGAACGACGCGCGCTACCAAGCTGCGCCACATCCCGATCCGTTACTTCAAAAGCAACTTCACAAGAGTATCCGATGGGGGCCCCGGATGCGAAATCGTGCCGCCCCGGTCGGTTCAGACCAGCGAATCTTTCCAGGCCCCGTGCAGCTGTGCGAAGCGGCCGCCGCCGCCGATCAGCTCCGCCGGGGTGCCGTCCTCGACCACGCGCCCGTCGTGCACCACGAGGACCCGGTCGGCGGTCTCCACCGTGGACAGGCGGTGCGCGATGATAAGGGCGGTCCGGCCGGTGCCGGCGCCGATTCCCTGCAGCAGCCCGGCGAGGCCGGCCTGCACGAGCCGCTCGGACGGGATGTCCAGTGAGGACGTGGCCTCGTCGAGGATCAGCACGGCAGGCCGGGCCAGGAAAGCCCGGGCGAAGCTGATCAGTTGGCGTTGCCCGGCGGAAACCCGGCCGCCGCGCTTGTTGACGTCCGTGTCGTAGCCTTCCGGGAGCTCCTGGATGAACTCGTGCGCGCCCACCGCCTTGGCGGCAGCCTCGATCTCCTCACGGGAGGCGCCGGGCCGGCCCAGGGCGATGTTGTCCGCCACGGATCCGCTGAACAGGAAGGCCTCCTGGGTGACCATCACGACGTTCCGCCGCAGATCCGCCGTCGCAAGCTCCCGCAGGTCCACGCCGTCGAGCGTGAGGGAACCTGCCGAGACGTCGTAGAAGCGGGCGATCAGCTTGGCGAAGGTGGATTTGCCGGCGCCGGTCTGGCCGACCAGCGCCACGGTCTGGCCGGCGGGGATGTGCAGGTCCATGGTGGGGATGATGACCGGGCCGTCGCCGTAGCGGAATTCGACGCCTTTGAAGTCGATGGTTCCCTTGGCATCGTGCAGGGCCTCCGGGTTCCTGGGCGGCCGGACGGTGGGGACTTCCTCGAGGAGGCCGGAGACTTTCTCCAGCGCCGCCTGGGCGCTCTGGAAGGAGTTGTAGAACATGGCCATCTGGTCCACCGGCTGGAAGAAGCGTTTGGTGGACAGGATCAGGGCCAGCAGCACACCGACGGCGAGGTCGCCGCTGAGCACCCGGAAGCCGCCGAAGAGCAGGACGACGGCGACGCAGACATTGCCGATCAGCACCAGGCCGGGCTGGAGGATGCCGTTGAGGTTGATGGAGCGGACCGTGACTTTGCGGTAGTCCTCGGAGAGTCCGGCGTACTGGGCGGCGTTTTCGCGTTCCTTCCGGAAGGCCTTGACCGCGCGGATGCCGGTCATGGTTTCGACGAAGTGCACGATGAGCCGGGCCGAGACGACGCGGGATTCGCGGAACGCGATCTCGGAGTGCTTCTGGTACCAGCGGGCCAGGAAGTACATCGGCACGCCGGCGGCCAGGACCAGGAGCCCGCTGCGCCAGTCGAGGGCGAACACGGTCACGGCGGTGAAGACCATAAACAGCATCCCCGACGCCAGCGAGCTGATCCCGGAGTCCAGAAGTTCGCGCAGCGCTTCCAGGTCCGAGGTCTGCCGGGCAATGATCCGGCCAGAGGTGTACTTTTCGTGGAATTCCAGGCTGAGCCGCTGGGTGTGCCGGAAGACCCGGACGCGCAGGTCCAGCAGCATCGCCTGGCTGAGTCTTGCTGTCGAGGTTACGTACAGGGCCGTGAGGCACGCCGTCGCGACGGCGGCGGCGAGGTAGGCAGCCCCGGTGAGCAGCAGCGGGAGGTTGTCGCCGGCGCGCAGGGCCGGCAGGGCCCGGTCGATGCCGAACGCTATCAGCGCAGGCCCGGCGACCCGCGCCGCCTGGGACAGCACGACGGCGGCAATCGTCAGCCAGAACCGCCGGCGGACCGGGCGGATGAGCGAGCCCAGCAGGGCAAGGGAGCGGCGCCGGACGGTCTTGCTCTCGCTCTTGGACAGATGCGCGTTGTCCTCGTTCGCGGTGCCGAAGGTGGCGCTGCTCATCGGGAAACCTCCTCGGCGTTGAGCCCTGACAGATCGGCGTCCAGCAGATCGGAGTCCAGGTCCCGCGGTTCCGGGTCGAGGCTGGCGATCACGTAGCGGTAGTGGCGGTTCGCGGCGAGCAGTTCGGTGTGGGTTCCGACGGCGGTGATCCGGCCGCCCTCCAGCAGCGCCACCCGGTCCGCCAGCGCCACGGTGGACGGCCGGTGGGCCACGATCAGCGTCGTGGTGTCGGAGAGCACCTCCCGCAACCGGGTCTCGACGAGTTCCTCGGTGTGGACGTCCAGGGCGGAGAGCGGATCGTCCAGGACCAGGACCCTGGGCCGGGCGGCAATGGCGCGGGCCAGGGCGATGCGCTGGCGCTGGCCGCCGGAAAGGCTGAGCCCCTCCTCGCCGATCAGGGTGTCCAGGCCGTTCGGCAGCGAGTAGGCAAAGTGGGCCTGGGCGACGTCGAGCGCCTCCTCCAGGGCCTCCTCGCGGCGCTCGGCCGGGAGTCCGGCGGGGGCGCCGAGCATCACGTTGTCGCGGACCGAACTGGAGAACAGGGTGGTGTCCTCAAACGCGACGGCGACAACCGTGCGGAGCTCCTCGACGCTGAACTCGCGCAGGTCCACCCCGTCGATCGTGATGGAACCGTCGGTGACCTCGTAGAGCCGGGGAACCAGCTGGAGCAGGGCGCTCTTTCCGCTGCCCGTGATGCCCACCAGGGCCATGGTTTCGCCGGGCCTGATGTCCAGGTTGATGTCTTTGAGGATCGGTTTGTCCGGGGCGTCCTCATACGCGAAGGTCGCTGCGTTGAAGCTGAGGGCGCCCTTCAGCTCGGCGGGGCGGCGGGGCTGTCCGGGGCTGGTGATGGTGTTCACCGAGTCCATCACCTCGAAGTGCCGGTCCACGGCAGTCTTGGCGGTGAGGGCCATCGCCAGCAGCATGCCGCAGAACTCCACCGGCGTGGCGATGACGGCGGCGGTGGCGAAGAACGCCACGAGGGCGCCGATGCTCAGCTCACCGGTGGAGGCCAGCATGACGCCGACGACGAGACCGGCGCCGAGAGCCAGCTCGGGCAGGAGGGTAACGACCAGGCTGAAGGTGGCGAGGTGCTTGGCCTTGGCAATCTCCGTCTGGCGGAGCTCCTCGGCCTGCTCGTTGAAGTTTTCCAGCGCCTCGCGGCTGCGGCCGAATGCCTTGAGCACGCGGATCCCGTGGACCGATTCCTCGACCGTGGTGGCGAGGTCGCCGGCCTGGTCCTGGCTCCGGCGCGCCACCTTGCTGAAGCGGGTGCGGAACCGGAAACCATAAATCATGATCGGCACCGCCGCGGCAAGGAAAATCAGCGCCAGCTGCCAGCTCATCGTGAACATCACGACGACGCCGATCACCACGGTCAGGGTGGTCACCACGAGCATGATCGCGCCGAAGGCCATCCAGCGGCGCAGGAAGTTCAGGTCCGTCATGGCGCGGGAGAGCAGCTGCCCGGAGCCCCAACGGTCATGGAAGGAGACCGTCAGGTCCTGCAGATGGCCGTAAAGGGACACCCGCATCCGGGTCTCGACCGTGGTGGCGGGATTGATCACGAACTGCCGGCGCAGCGCCACGAGACCGGCTTCGGCAATGCCGAGGCCGAGGATGCTGAGGGAGGCGATCCAGACCGCGTCCGTGCTGCCGCCGGGCTGGAGGGACTGGTTGACCAGCACCCGCAGCACCTGGGGGATGGTCAGGGCCACCACGCTCGCGAGCAAGGCGCACAGCAGCCCCATGACCAGCCGCGGAATGATCGGCCTGACGTGGGGATAGAGACGGCTGATAGAGGAGAAAAATGAGGTCTGCTTGGCCATGCCTGCTTCTTAAAACGCAACTGCGAATAACTAACGCAACTGGATGTAGTTTCCTGTAGCAACTACCCTAGGCCATCGGGTGACCGGGTTCACAGGTATCTCGACAGCATCAGCATCTCGCCCAGTAATTACATTCCGCAATGGCCGCCGGGTGTGCCGCTGCACCGCAGGACATGTCCAGTCCTGGGTGCGAGGAGTGGGCATAAGCCCGGACGCACCGCAGGACATGTCCAGTCCTGGGTGCGAGGAGTGGGCATAAGCCCGCTATGTCCAACCGTGGAGCGCAGGGGAGGGCATGTCCCGCGGGGTAGGGGACAGAGCGGGTTCAGGAACGCGGAGTGAGCGTGAGCAGCACGGCCTCGGGCTTGCAGGCGATCCGGACCGGGGCGAAGCGCGAGGTGCCGATGCCGCCGGAGACGTTCACCGGCGTCGTGCGTCCCTTGCTTTCCCAGTCGTGCAATCCCTTGGCGCGCCAGGTCGGGAGGTCGCAGTTGGCGACGAGGGCCCCGAAGCCGGGGACGCAGATCTGGCCGCCGTGGGTGTGACCGGCCAGCAGGAGGTCGGCGCCGTCCTCGGTGAAGTGGTCCAGGACGCGCTGGTACGGGGCATGGATGACGGCGATGCGGAGGTGCGGTCTGGCGTCCTGGCCCCTGGTTCCGCGGGGCCAGCCGGCGTACTGCTCGAGTCCCAGGTGCGGGTCGTCCACGCCGGAGAAGTCCAAGCGCAGGCCCCTGATCACGAGCGACTGGCAGCGGTTGGTCAGGTCCACCCAGCCGCCCATGCCAAAGCCGGCACGCAGCCGCGGCCAGTCCAGCGGGTCAGGATCCTTGGGCTTGACGGACGGGCCCAGGAAGTACGAGGCCGGGTTCTTCAGCCGCGGGGCGAAGTAGTCGTTGGAGCCGGGAACGAAGACGCCGGGGAACTTCATCAGCGGACGCAGCGACTCCAGCACGGGTTCCACCGCCTTGGCGTGGCTGAGGTTGTCGCCGGTGTTCACCACCAGGTCCGGTTCCAGTTCCGCCAGCGAGGACAGCCAGGCGGCCTTGCGGTGCTGGCCGGGCACGAAGTGGATGTCGCTGAGGTGCAGCACCCGGATCGGGCCGAAACCGGGAGGAAGGATCGGCAGGGTCTCTTCGCGCAGCACGAACTGGTTCTTCTCCCACAGCCCGTACCCGGTGGCGGCGGCACCCGCCACGGCGCCGGCGGCGGCGGTTACGGCAAAGCCGCGCCCGATGCTTCGGACGCGGCCTGCGAGGGTGTTGGTGGCGGCCATCGCTTAGGGATTCTTGCCGGGCGTGGTGTCCGACGGCACCGGCGCCGGGCTCGGCTCGGGCGCCGGGCTGGACGGTGCCGGCGTCGACGGCTTGGGGGCCGGCGCCGGGGCCGGGCCGGTCACCAGGTTCGACGGCGGTGCCGTGAACGGGTTGGTGCCGTAGGCCGGTGCCACCTGGGACATGAAGTTCGAGAACTGCGGGCCCGCGATCATGTAGCCGTCGATGGCCTTGTAGAACTTGCCGTTCAAGGTCAGGTTGCGTCCGGGCCGGTCCTGGCCGCCCAGCGCGTCGCCGAACCAGGACGCCGTCGCCAGGCCGCTGGTGAACCCGACCACCCAGGTGGAGTTGTTGGGGTCGTTGGTGCCGGTCTTGGCGGCGACCGGGAAGCTGGTCCTTGTTGAGATCCGCGGCTGGATCAGCGAGCCGGAGCCGCGGTTGAGGACTTCCTGCAGCGCGTAGGTCACGCCGCGGGCCACTTCGGGCTTGATGGCGTCGCGGCAGCTGGTGGCCTGGGCCGGCAACTGGGCGCCGGCCGCGTCCGTCACCGATTCAATGGCGATCGGCTCGCAGTACTTGCCGTCGTTCGCGAAGGTGGCGAACGCGCTGGCCATGGTCAGCGGCGAGGTCTGGGTCGCGCCGATCAGGTTGGACAGCCGCGTCATGGGAACGGGCTCGTTGGTCTGGCCCGCATGGATTCCCACGGCGTCGACGATCTTCTGGATGCCGCAGAGGTCCACCTGGGCGGCCGTGGCGAACGTCATCGTGTTGATCGAGTTCGCGAGGCCGTCCACGACGGTCATGTTCTTGTAGTAGCCCTCTTCGGCGTTCTGCAGGTCCTCGGCGGCGCCCAGGCCCTTCTCCGCCGTGTTGTAGGCGCCATCCACCGGGGTGGGGCAGGTGTTCTTCCACCTGTAGTTCAGCGGGTACCTGCGCACGGAACCGTTGAGGACCGTGTTCATGGACTTGCCCTCGTTGAGCCACGCGGCGAAGGTGAACGGCTTCATCGTGGAGCCGGGCTGGAAACCGCCCAGGCCGCCGAGGTCGTTGCCCTTGGCGTCCTTCATATCAACGTTGAAGTTGATGACGTTGTTGAACTTTCCTTCGGCTTCCAGGAACTGGGTGTTCTGCGCCATCGAGATGATCTTGCCCGAGCCCGGCTGCACGGACACCAGCGAGGCGCCCCACTTGTCCGGGTTCGCCCCGGCGGAGCCGTCCACCTGGGCCTGGGCCACTGCCTGGGCGTTCGGGTCCAGCGTGGTCTTGATGGTCAGGCCGCCGCGGAACACCTTCCGCACCCGGGCGTCGGCGTCGGCGCCGTAGGCCGGGTTATTGAGCAGCAGGTGCAGCACATAGTCGCAGAAGTAAGGGGCCGAGGCCGAGTACGCACAGCCCTGGCGTGCCGGCGTGACTTTCGTTTCCACCGGGGTGGCCACGGCGGCGTCGTAATCTGCCTTCTGGATCTTGCCCTGCGTGAGCATCGACTGGAGCACCAGGTCGCGGCGGACCTTGGCGTTCTCCGGGTTGGTGATCGGATCGTAAAAGGACGGGCTGTTGACCAGGCCGGCCAGGAGCGCCGCCTGCGGCAGGGTCAGGTCCTTGGCGGTGGTGCTGAAGAAGAACTTGGAGGCGGCCTCGATGCCGTAGGCGTCGCGGTTGAAGAACACGATGTTAAGGTAGCCCTCGAGGATCTCTTCCTTGGTGAACTTCTTCTCCAGCGCGATGGCGAGCTTCATTTCCCGGAGTTTGTCGCCGACGCCCTTGTTCACGCCGTTCAGGAGGACCTGGTCGCCTTTGCCCTCGGCCTCGAGGGATGAGTTGATGACGTTGTTGACGTACTGCTGGGTGATGGTCGACGCGCCCTGCTTGTTGCCGCGGGCGGTGCTGACCAGCGCACGCATGATGCCGGTGGTGTCCACACCGCCGTGCTCGTAGAAGCGGCTGTCCTCGATGGCGATGACCGCGTCCTTGATGTAGGGCGACATCTTGTCAAGGGACACTTTGGTGCGGTTTTCCGCGTAGAGGCTGGCGATCACACTGCCGTCAGAGGCCAGGATCGTCGTCGACTGGCTGGGCGGGTCCACTTTCAGTTCGGCCGGCAGGGTCTCGAAGAACTTGATCGAGCCGCTGGCCGAGCTGCCGGTAACGGCGGCCGCGGGGACCAGCAATCCCGCCACCAGGACGCCACAAATGGCGCTCACGCCCAGGAAAAGAAGGATCTTTCCGAGGGTGGTGGCCGTGTCAAATACAGGGTTCTTACCAGTCGCCATGTTTTCCACTTTACCGGCAAGTACTAGGCTTTAGATCATGACCAAATGGGAGTACGCCACGATTCCGCTCATCATCCACGCCACAAAGCAGATTTTGGACCAGTGGGGTGACGACGGCTGGGAGCTTGTCCAGGTTGTCCCGGGCCCCGACGGAAACGGCCTGGTTGCCTACCTGAAGCGGGAGAAGCAGTAGCCATGAGCTCCCCCGCATCTGCCGCTCCGGGCACGTCCGGTGTCGCCGGAACCCCGGCCCACAACACCGCCGGATCGGGCGCGTCGTCCGCCGTCGAACAGCGACTTGCCGAGCTCGGCCTGACCCTGCCGGAGGTTGCCGCCCCGGTGGCTGCCTATGTCCCCGCCGTGATTTCCGGCAACCACGTCTACACCTCGGGCCAGCTGCCGTTCATCGACGGCAAGCTTGAGGCGACCGGCAAGGTGTCCTCCGGCACCGAGGGTGCCACGGACGAGGCCACGGTCTCGCCCGAAGCGGCCAAACAGTACGCGGCCGTGTGCGCCGTCAACGCCCTGGCCGCCGTCAAGAGCGTCATCGGGGACCTGGACCGCATCACCCGCATCGTCAAGGTCGTCGGGTTCGTCGCCTCCGACCCGTCCTTCACCGGCCAGCCCGGTGTTATCAACGGCGCGTCCGAACTCCTCGGCAAGGTCCTCGGCGACGCCGGCCAGCACGCAAGGTCCGCCGTCGGCGTGGCTGTACTCCCGCTCGACTCCCCGGTAGAAGTCGAACTGATTGCCGAATTCGCGTAGAGGTCAGTTCCTGTGCCTCAGTTAGCCCGTCGCCTGTTTGCCCTTCCCCCGGATCTTGAGGGGGCCGCCCGCAGCTGGCTTGAACACGGTGAACGGACCCCCCGCGCGGCCCGGTTCGCGTCCTCGGTGGTGCTGCTCCGTGATTCGCCCACCGGGCTGGAGACCTGGCTTGGCTACCGGCCCGGCTCGTCACCGCTGGGTGTTCTCGCCTTCCCGGGCGGGTCGCTGGAGGCGTCCGACGACGACGCCGTCGGCTGGCTGGGCCCCTCGCCGCAGCATTGGGCCGAGCAGATGGGGACCGCCGACGTCGGACTGGCACGCCGCCATGTGGTCGGTGCCGTCCGCGAACTGTTCGAGGAAACCGGCATTCTCCTGGCCGGACCGGACCTGTCCACCACGGTCGAGGCGACGTCCACGGCCGAGTGGATGCGGGCCCGGGTGGCGGTGGCGGAGCAGGAGAAGTCCTTCACCGAGGTGCTCGCCAAGCGCGGGCTTTCAGTGCGGTCGGACCTGCTGAAGCCGCTGGTCAACTGGCTCAGCCCGGACTTCGCGCACCGCCGGTTCAACACCCGCTATTTCGCGGCCACTGTCCCGATGAACCAGCAGCCCTCGTTGCTGGCCAGTAAGGGTGTGTGGGGCCGGTGGGTCTGTGTCCGCAAGCTCGTCGACGGTCGGAACACCTCCACGCTGGGCGATGAGGTCGGCCAGGAGAACACGGTCGGACGCACGCTCGGCCAGCTCCTGGTGCCCGGCTCGGAGATCATGCTCGAGAAGATGGCTTCCGCGAACGGCTGCATCGCGTACCTGAGTTACAAGCGCAAGGCCCACGTCTACCAGCCGAAGCTGGTCGAGGAAGACGGCCAGCTCATGCTCGAGGTCGAGGCGGCCAAGACCGTCGCCGGAGAACCCCAGCGCGAACGCTGACGCCCGGTTCAGGGGTCGCGGACCATCCGCTACCCACCACCACTGGACATGCCCTCCGGTGGCCTGGGCTGGTGGACAGGATGGCATTGTGCTCACTCGTTGCGGCGAGGAATGAGCATGTCCACTGGGCACACGCAGCGCGGAATGGGCATGCTCGCCGCTCGGCCCGCGCAGCCACGGGACATGCCCTCCGGTGGCCTGGGCTGGTGGACAGGATGGCATTGTGCTCACTCGTTGTGGCGAGGAATGAGCATGTCCCGCGGGCCGGGAGGCAAAGAATGGGCATGTCCCGCGCCGGGGCAGTCCAGCAGGCTTAACCACCGAAGGCCGGCTCCGTTTTCACGGGCCGGCCTTCGGTGTGCTGCCAAAAAGGCTTAGCGGGAACGCTGGCGGAGGCGCTGCATGTCGAGGATGACGACGGCGCGGGCCTCCAGCCGCAGCCAGCCGCGCTGTACGAATTCCGCGAGGGCCTTGTTGACCGTTTCGCGGGAAGCACCGACCAGCTGGGCGAGTTCTTCCTGGGTGAGTTCGTGCGCCACCAGGACGCCGTCGGTCGCCGGCCGGCCGAAGCGGTCCGCCAGGTCCAGCAGGGCCTTGGCCACGCGGCCCGGAACGTCGGAGAAGACGAGGTCGGACAGGGAATCGTTGGTGCGGCGCAGGCGGCGGGCCAGGGCCTGCAGCAGCTGCGCCGAGACCTCCGGGCGGGTGCGCAGCAGGGCGTTGAGGCCCTCATTCTTCAGCCCGGCCAGACGCGTTTCCGAGACAGCCGTGGCCGTGGCGGTGCGCGGGCTCGGATCGAACAGTGCCATTTCGCCGAAGAGCTCGCCCGGGCCCAGGATGGCGAGCAGTGACTCCCGGCCGTCCGGGGACGTGCGTCCGAGCTTGACCTTGCCGGAGACAATGAAATAGAGCTGGTCGCCCTGGTCACCTTCCCGGAATACCGAGGCTCCGCGTGAGAGGTCCACCTCGGTGAGTTCGTCCGTCAGCAGACGGAACGCCTCGTCGTCGAGCGTGGCGAAAAGGGGTGCGCGGCGCAATACCTCGATATCCATGAAATCTCCTGACTAACTGTGTCGGCTGGGGCGCTTCAGCCATTGTTTCAGAATTTTGGCGCTTCTGTGACGTACTTGGCACCTAGGCGCGCCAAACGTCATGCCAAAGGAAGCCGGGGGCACTGTCCGGCCACCACCGGTGCGCGGCAAACTGTCAGCCCGCGCCGGTAGAATTGGGGCTTACCTGCCTGTAAGGAGCATCGGTGTTCGGCTTGACCATCTTGGACCTCGTGTTGATTGTGACGCTGTTGTCCTACCTGTTCCACGGCCTGCGCAACGGCTTCCTCGTCACGGTCGGCGGCATCGCTGGGTTCGCCGCGGGTGCCGTGGCGGCGTTTGTGTCCGTCCCCATCGTCAGCGGCCTCGTGGCGGAAAGCGGCTGGCGCCTCACGGCGATCATTGCCACCGCCGTTTTGCTGATGGTCCTGGGCCACGGCCTGGGCACGGCCATCGGTCGCAGGGTCCGCAGTGTCGTCCGGATCAGGCCGCTGCGGTCCGTGGACCGCCTGGCCGGCGGCGGCGTCAACGTTGTGGTCTCCGCCCTGGTCATGTCGATGCTGGCCTTCAGCATCGGAGCGCTCGGCGTTCCCTTTGTCTCCCAGCCGCTCGCCGAGTCCAAGGTGATCGGCTTCATCGACGGCGTGACCCCCGTCCCGGTGAAGACCTCCATGGCTCAGTTGCGGTCCGCCGTGATTGGCGGGGGCATTCCGACGCTGTTTGAGGGCATCGGACAAGGCCAGCCGGTGGCTGTCCCGGACACCAGCACCGACACGCCGGCGCTGAACAACGCCGCGGCTTCGGTACTGAAGATCGCGGGAACTGCTTACCAGTGCGGACAGAACCAGACCGGAACCGGTTTTGTGGTTTCGCCCGGCCGGGTGGTCACGAACGCCCATGTGGTGGCCGGGGTGCCGGAACCGGTCGTGGAGATCCCGGGCGGCGGCGCCCTGCCCGGGAGGGTGGTGTACTTCGACGCCCAGCATGACCTCGCTGTGGTGGCCGTGGACGGCCTGCGCTCGGCACCGCTGCCGCTGGGCTCCGACCTGCCTCCCGGAAGCCCGGCCGCGTTTGCCGGCTACCCCCATGGCGGTCCGTTCCAGTCCAAACCGGCCACGGTGCAGGACATTACGACGGTGCTGGTCCCGGACATCTACGGCAACAACCCCGCACCGGAGGATGTTTACCGGCTCGCCGGGGACGTCCAGCCGGGCAACTCGGGTGGCCCGCTGCTGACCATGGACGGCCAGGTGGCTGGCGTGGTCTTCGCCAAGGCGACGGCGGAGTCTTCGCTCGGTTACGCCATCACCATGGCGGATCTGGGGCCGGTTGCCGCGCGGGCGCCGGGTCTGGGCAGCGCCGTTTCCCCGGGCCAGTGCATCCAGAAGTAGCTGCTAGAGCCACTCCAGGCTTTGGCCGTGCGGTCCGGCGATCGCCACCGGGTTCCCGTTGTGCAGCAGCAGGAACCGGCCGCGGAGCCGGGACTCGTCCATTTCGGGGACCACGCTGGAGCCATCCGCCTGGATGATCACCGTGTGACCCTCGTTGGAGAGCCAATGGCAGCCGCGTTCGACGGCGAGCCGGGATATGGTGCCGCGGAACCGGTCCCGGGCGGCCGCATCGAGATAGGCCATGACAGCGCTGTGGAACACCACCAGCGTGGCGTCCGACGGCGCCTGCGAGGCCAGGGCGAGGAGCTGGTCGTTGAGGTCCCCGGCCACGAGGAGGGGCGGGTCGGCCTGCGCGATGGCGATCGCCCGGCGCAGCCGCTCGCGCCGGAAATCCTGCTCCGGCCAGATCAGTGCCTCCAGCCAGGCGACGTCGTCGGGTTCCCGGACGTCGAGGGGGTTGAGGTCGATCCCCGCACGCCACACCACCTGCGGGAGTGCCGCCGGCAGCGGGACAGGGCCGGAGAGGGCGCAGCCCAGGACCGGGTAACTGCCGGGAGCGGCGCCGGCGGGGACCAGCCGCGTGACCGCTGCGCCGGCGTCGTACTCATAGCCGTAGCGGTCCGGAAACAGGGCGAGCCCGGCCGAGGCCCCGACCTCGATGAGCGCAAGCGGGCGCCCGCCGGCGGCGGCGATCTGCGCCAGGGACGGCAGCAGGGTGGCGGAGCGCCCGGCCTCGTTGGTCTGGGTGGCGCGGCTGAGCACGATCCGCGAGACGTCCTCCCAGTGGTGGTCCAGGAACGCCCGGAAGCCCGGGTACGGGCTGATGTGCGCCCCGAGGAACCGGGCTGCGGCGAGCATCAGCAGGGGCTGGCGCTTGTTGTGCGGCCACTCGTCGATCCGCCGGATCAGCTCCGGGTCCTCCGCGATGCCCACCGACCACGCGGCGTAGCACTCGGAGTTGCCGGGCGCGTCAACCGTGCCGAAGTGCCGATACCACTCCGCAGTGGCCGACTCCCGTGCGCCCGACTCCGCAGCGCCCGACTCCGCTCGACCCGGTTCGCCGCTGGCGGCACCACGGGAGGACATGCTCAGTCCCGGCCGGCCTGCAGACCGGCGAGGTACTCGACGGCGAACCGGTAGCCCAGGATCCCGGCGCCGGCAATCACGGCCTTGCTGATGTCCGAGAGGTAGGAATGGTGCCGGAACTCCTCGCGGGCATGGACATTCGTGATGTGGACCTCGACGGCGGGCAGTTGCACCGCGGAGATCGCGTCCCGGATGGCCACTGAGGTGTGGGTGTAGGCGCCGGCGTTGATAACGATGCCGATGGCCGTGCCGCGGGCGGCGTGGATGGCGTCCACGAGGGCACCCTCATGGTTTGACTGGAAGCACTCGACAGCGAGGCCGTGCGCCGCGCCGGCGTCCTTGGCGAGCTGTTCGACGTCGGCCAGGGTGGCGGTGCCGTATTTTTCGGGTTCGCGGGTGCCGAGCAGGTTCAGGTTGGGCCCGTTCAGGACCAGGATGGTGCCGCGGCCGGCGCCGTCGGGGGTGGCTTCACTCATGTCTGCCAATGTATCGCGTTGTGTTGCGGGCCGCCGCACCCAACCGCGGAAAGGACACCCGGATGACAGCCCGGGAAGCCACCGGCCGGCGCTGCACCGGCCTCTGGCAAGCACCGGCCGGCCTGCCTAGACTCAAAGGACCATCGTGCGGACCTCCCGTACTGGTAAGCCCGCGCGGAAGCCCGATCTCGGAGCACATCATGCGCAACATCCATGCAGGAAAATCAATCCGCCGGGCCGCTGTGGGCCTCCTCGCCCTCGCGGCATTTTTCGTGCCGGCGCCCCTGGCCACCGCCTCCGGAACGCACCGGGACGACCGGTCCCCGGTGATCAGGCTGCCCGGCGCCACCGGTGCCGAAGGCATCGCCGCCGGCGAGGGCAGCACGTTCTTCGCCGGCGACCGGCTCAACGGCAACATCTTCCGGGGGGACATCGACACAGGCAGTGCAAAACTGTTCATCAAGGCGCCGGAAGGCCGGGCAGCCCTCGGCATGAAGGTCGACCGGGACCACGACCTACTTTTCGTGGCGGGCGGAGCCACCGGCCAGGCCTATGTGTACGACCTGGCGACGAAGAAGACCGTAAAGGTCTACGAGCTGGCGCCGGGCGGCACCAGCTTCATCAACGATGTCACCCTGACCCGCGACGGCGCGTGGTTCACCAACTCCCGCGCCGGCGAGCTTTACCGGATCCCGCTCAGCCGCGACGGGAAACCGGGCGAGGTCCGGACCCTGGCGCCTGGGGCGCCCGCCGGCACCGTCGATGACGGGTTCAACCTCAACGGAATCGCCGCCGCCGACGAAGGCGACAAGCTGATCGTCGCCCACACCGGCCGCGGCGCACTGTACGCCGTGGACCCGGAGGACGGCTCGAACAAGAAGATCGACGTCACGGACGCCTCCGGTGCCCCGGTCACGCTGGCGAACGTCGACGGCATCGTCGTCCGCGGCAGCACGCTCTGGGCCGTGCAGAACCTCTCCAACCAGGTAAGCAGGATCGAACTGAACGGCTCACTGGGCAGGGGCCACGTGGAGGAAGTCATCACCAGCAAGAACTTCGACGTCCCGACGACGGCGGCGCTGTTCGGCGATACCCTCGCCCTGGTCAACGCGAAATTCACGACGCCGGCGGCTGAGTACGGGTTAACCGGCGACGGCGCCACCCACCAAAGGTGGGCAGCGCCGCCGTCGAACCGTACCCGGCCGGACCGGCTATTTCCGGAGCGAGTGCGCGATCTGGGCCATCACGGTGTTGTCGGCCAGTGTGGTGGCGTCGCCGACCTCGCGGCCTTCCGCGACGTCCTTGAGCAGGCGGCGCATGATCTTGCCGGAACGGGTCTTGGGCAGTTCGGGCACCACGAGGATGGTCTTGGGCTTGGCGATCGGCCCGATCTCCTTGCTGACGTGGTTCCGGAGTTCCTGCACGATCGCGTCCCCGGTGTCCACGGCGTCCCCGCGCAGGATCACGAACGCGACGACCGACTGGCCGGTCGTCTCGTCGGCAGCGCCCACGACGGCGGCCTCGGCCACCGCGGGGTGGCTGACCAGCGCCGACTCGATCTCCGCGGTGGAGAGCCGGTGGCCGGAAATGTTCATCACGTCATCGACCCGTCCGAGCAGCCAGATGTCGCCGTCCTCGTCCTTCTTGGCGCCGTCGCCGGCGAAGTACATGGTCTCGAAGCGGGACCAGTAGGTTTCCTTGAAACGCTCCGGGTCGCCCCAGATGCCGCGCAGCATGGCCGGCCACGGCTCGCGGATCACGAGGTAGCCGCCGGAGCCGTTGGCTACGGACTCGCCGGCCTCATCCACGACGTCCACGGCGATGCCGGGCAGCGGGACTTGGGCGGAGCCGGGCTTGGTGGCCGTGACACCCGGCAGCGGGGCGATCATCTGCGCGCCGGTCTCGGTCTGCCACCAGGTGTCCACGATGGGGGCCGGTGTTTCCTTCTGTTCGCCGTTCTTGCCGGCGTTGCCGCCGATGACCTCGCGGTACCACATCCACGCTTCGGGGTTGATGGGTTCGCCCACGGAGCCCAGGACCCGGATCGAGGAGAGGTCGGATTTCGCCGGGATCTCCTTGCCCCATTTCATGAAGGTGCGGATGGCGGTGGGGGCGGTGTAGAGGATGGAGACCTTGTACTTCTCCACGATCTCCCACCAGCGGCCCTGGTGCGGGGAGTCCGGGGTGCCCTCGTAGATCACCTGGGTGGCGCCGTTGATCAGCGGGGCGTAGGCGACGTAGGAGTGGCCGGTGATCCAGCCGACGTCGGCCGTGCACCAGTAGACGTCGGTCTCCGGGTGCAGGTCGAAGACGGCCTTGTGTGTGTAGGCGCCCTGGGTGAGGTACCCGCCGGTGGTGTGCAGGATGCCCTTGGGCTTTCCGGTGGTGCCGGAGGTGTAGAGGATGAAGAGCGGATGCTCGGAGTCGTGCCCGACGGCGGTGTGCTCGGCGGAGGCGGTCCCGACCGTGTCATCCCACCAGTGGTCACGGCCGTCGTGCCAGTCGACGTCCTGGCCGTTGCGCTTGACGACGACGACGTTTTGCACGGTGTGGCCGGAACCGTCTCCCTCATGGGCGAGCGCCTCGTCGACGGCCGGCTTGAGCGCGCTGGGCTTGCCGCGGCGGTAGGTGCCGTCCGCGGTGACGACGAGCTTGGCTTCGGCGTCGTCGATCCGGGAGCGGAGCGCCTCGGCGGAGAAGCCGCCGAATACCACCGAGTGGATGGCGCCGATCCGGGCGCAGGCCAGCAGCGTGATGACGGCCTCGGGAATCATCGGCAGGTACACGGCGACGCGGTCGCCCTTGGCGACGCCGAGGGACTCGAAGGCGTTGGCGGCCTTCTTGACCTCCTCGGTGAGCTGGGCGTACGTGTAGGTGCGGGTATCGCCGGGTTCGCCCTCGAAGTAGATCGCCACCCGGTCGCCGTGGCCGTTTTCGACGTGGCGGTCCAGCGCGTTGTAGGCGGCATTGATCTCGCCTCCGACGAACCACTTGGCGAAGGGCGGGTTGGACCAGTCCAGGGCCTGGCTGAAGTCCTTGCTCCAGGTCAGCAGCTCGCGGGCCTGCTTCGCCCAGAACGCTGGCCGGTCGGCGTCTGCCTCGGCGTAGTCCGCGGCAGTGACCACCGCGTTTGCGGCGAATTCGGGGGCGGGGGCGAACTTGCGGTTCTCCTGCGACAGGTTTTCGAAGGCATCGCCTTGCGGGGCCTGCGTCGTCGTGGAGCCGGGGGTCTGCTGGGACATGGTGAACCTCATCATTCATCGATCCTTGCTGCGCGGGACCCCCGTTCCGCCGCACGGCCGGGCCGCTTGCGCGGCGCCGGGCATGGGCTGGTCACGGACGTACCGCAAAGAGCTGTTCCGAAATACACACTAACGCCTGAGCCGTCTGCAACGTGTGCCGCGTCACACGGCGAACCGTGAGCGGTGTTTGTTAAGCGCCGAATGGCGGCCGCGGGCCTTGTGCGCGCAGCGCGCGTCCTATGTGACGCTGGCCCGGCACAGTCTGCCGGGGCCTGATTCTGAACCCTCATCCCCGGCTTGTCAGCTAGTGATCGGCCAGCCACTTGACTAGGCTGAGATGAAGTTGTGACATCCGATGGAGGCGACGGGACCGCTCGCGGTCCCCGCTTGGCCTGCCGTTAGACGGTGCTGTCCAGAGTGCCGCCATGCTAAGGAGAACCGAATGAACGAGCAAACAAACGGCCAGCTTAAGCCGCCTGCCGAAAGCCAGAGCAACGGTGGCGCGGACCGGTCCGGCAATTATGGGGAAGCACCCCGTTTCACGGTGGACAAGGCAAACGGGAAGACGGCCGGGAAGAAGAACGAGGCGGTCCTCGGACCGTTCACCATCCGCGATCTCACTGTTTTCGGCTCGACGCTGATCCTCTTTGTCGCCTCCCTGCTCCCGATGTTTGCGGTCCGCTACAACCTGTGGAATCTGGGAAGCCTGTTCTTCCTTGGCCTCGGAATTCTGCTGCCCGTGATTGTGGCCGCCCTGTTCGTGGCGCGCCGCCTCAGCCCCGAAACGAAGATCCGGATCGGCTCCCTGTCGGTGGACCAGTTCGGTTCCGTGGTGGCCTCCTTCGCTGTCGCGTTCTTCTTCCTCGCCGTCGCAGGCGCCTACGACCCCCGAATGTTGCTCGCGCTCGTCGGCGCCCTCGGGCTTTTTGCGGCCACCGTGCTGGGCCGCCTGATCCCCTTCTTCGCCGGGGACTTCCTGGGCCGCGCAGAAGTGCCGGCCCACGTCGTGGCCCGCGAGTCAGCGGTCCCTGTCCGCAAACCCCGCGCCCCCAAGGCGCCAAAGGAAGCCAGCGACGAGACGGCGCCCAAAGCCGCCGGAACCAGCGCCGTCGCGGGCTGGGCCAAGCGGATGACCTCCGGCGGTCAGTCCGACGCCGGGCACGCGGCAGGCGTAGCGGGTGCCGCCGGCGCAGTTGCAGCAAGCGGTGCCGCGGCAACTCCGGGTGCCGCGCCGGCCGCGGCCGGTGCCCCGGCCGGTACTGCAGTCCCGACGCCGGCCCCCGCCCACGGATCACCGGCCGAGGGTCCCGCACCCACTCCGGTCGTCAGCTCCCCGGAGACCCAGGTCTCGGGCATCGTGCCCGCCGCCTCCGCACCGGAGGCGCCGGCAGCCGCCGTCGTGCCCGCCGCTAAAGCCCCGGCCGGGGAGCAGGCCCCGGAGGCACAGGCCCGTGCCGCCGCAGCCGCCGAGGAAACCCGCGCCGCGGAGGTTCCCGCAACGTCCAGCAGCAGCGCCCCCACCACGGTGAATCCGCGGGTCCGCCAGCAGGAGCTGATCGGCGCCACCGTCGACCCGGCAAGCCGTCCCGCGGACCACGGCGGCCAGCCCGTCCATGAGGCATTCTGGTTCGCCGTCGCCCAGCCCCGCACCGCCGTGGATGAACACAGCGGCGCACCGGCTTTCGTGATTGAACCGGGCGGCTGGGTGCTTGCCCTTGAGGACCGTGGCCACGAATTCCTGGTCCAGCACACCGACGGGCGGGTCGGCGTGCTCCGCGACCTCAGCAACATCGAGCGCGGTTAGCCCGCCCCAGTGGCCATCGAGTCCAGCAACCCGGCCCCCGCCACCGCCACACCCGGCACCAAAGACGCCGGCACCAGGAGGGCCGGCGCCAACGGCGCTGGCGCCCAGAGTGCCGTCCCTCGGGCCGCGGGGGAGTCCCTGCTGGCGCTGAAACGGCGCGCCCGACGGATCAACAAGGCGCTCGCGGAGCAGTATCCGTACGCCCATGCGGAACTCGATTTCCGCAGCCCGTTTGAGCTGGTCGTGGCCACGGTGTTGTCGGCGCAGACCACGGATGTGACGGTCAACCAGATCACGCCCCTGCTGTTTGCCCGTTATCCTGACGCGCGGAGCATGGCGGAGGCGGACCCCGCCGAGCTGGAGGCCATCATCAAACCCACCGGATTCTTCCGGGCCAAGTCCCGGAACCTGATGGCGCTGTGCAACCGGCTCGTGGATGAGTACGACGGCGAGGTACCCGGCAGGCTGGAGGATCTGGTGACGCTTCCCGGCGTCGGGCGGAAGACCGCGAACGTGGTGCTCGGCAACGCGTTCGGTGTCCCGGGGATCACGGTGGATACCCACTTCGGCCAGCTCGCCAGGCGTTTCGGCTGGACCGGGTCCGACGACCCGGTCCGCATCGAGGCGGACGTCGCGGAGCTGTTCGGGCCCCGCGACTGGACCATGCTCTCGCACCGGGTGGTCTTCCACGGCCGGCGTGTGTGCCATTCCCGCAAGCCTGCCTGCGGGGCCTGCGCCGTCGCGAACTGGTGCCCGAGTTATGGGATGGGGGAGACGGATCCGGAGAAGGCCAGGAAGCTGCTGAAGTACGAACTGGCGCCGGGGCAGGAGGAGTTGCTGTCGAAGCTCCTCGCCGAGACGCACCGTGCAGCAGAAATCCGGATGGAATCCCAGAGGAAGCCGCTGTGACCGCCCGGCAGGACCTCATTGATCTGGTGGCCGCGGTGGAAGCCGGAACGGCGCCGTCCCCCGATCCACGTTGGCAGGAACTCGTGGTCGAGCCCGGCGACCGGATCCGCCGCGCGGCCGTGCTGATGCTTTTCGGCTCGCTCGATGATGTCCCGGCGACCTCGGTCAAACTGCTCGCCCCCGCGGACCTGGATGTCCTCCTGCTGCAGCGGGCCCAGACCCTGGATGACCATCCGGGGCAGGTCGCTTTCCCCGGCGGCGGCATCGACCCGGGCGAATCCGTCATCGAGGCCGCCCTGCGGGAAGCGGAAGAGGAAACCGGGCTGGATCCCGCCGGCGTCGAGGTCCTCGGTGTGATGCCGGAATTGGCACTTCCCCGCGGAAACTTCCTGGTGACGCCGGTCCTGGGCTGGTGGGCGTCCCAGTCGCCCGTGCGGGTGGTGGACTATGGCGAGTCCGCGCAGGTCTTCCGCGTCCCGGTCCGGGACCTGCTGGATCCGGACAACCGTGTGATGGCCACCGTGACCCGGGCGGGGCAGACCTTCCAGAGCCCTGCTTTTACCGTCAACGACGTGGTGGTCTGGGGCTTTACAGGGATGATCCTCAACCAGCTTTTCGACCAGCTGGGGTGGGCGGTCCCGTGGAACCGCGGGAGCCTGCTCAGCGTGGATACCTGGAGCAGGCTGCACGGCTGAGGCAGGTCCTCCGCTCAGTCCCTACCTGGAGGCCAGCGCAGTCCCTACCTGGAGGCCAGGGTGACGCCGGGCCGTGCAACGGCCTTCCGCTGGGCTGACTGGCCGTGGGCCCGGGCCTTGTCGACGATCAGCCCGGTCGCGGCGTTCTCCCGCACTGCGTTGATACCTGCGGCTGCGCCCTTGATCGTGTTGAACAGCGGTGAAACGGCGACTACCGTTCCATCGGGTGCACAACGCTACTGACGGGTACGTTACGGCGGGCGGCTCCGGACGACTATTTGGCGTTGTCGTAGGAGTCCACAACGGCGACGCTCACCGGGAATTCCACGGGAATCCGGCCAAACAGCAGTTCCTTCGCGGCGCTCGCCGCTTCCTCGATGGCGCGGGTGCAGTCGGCCACCGCGGACTCGGGGCAGTGCACCATGACTTCGTCATGCAGGAAGAAAACCAGTTCCCCGGCGGGGCTGCCGTCCGCACGCATGGCGCGGAGCCGGCGTCGCAGTTCTGCCAGCCAGCAGGCCGCCCAATCGGCCGCGGAACCCTGGACCACAAAGTTGCGGGTGAACCGGCCGCGCGAGCGGGCGATCGAATCGGCCCGGCGCTGTTCCTCGGCGCTGGTGGACTGCTGGCTTTGCAGCCAGCGGTCGGATGGCGGCGGGCTGCTGCGGCCCAGCCGCGAGGTGACCGTCCTGCCGGCCTCCCCCTCGCGGGCTGCCTGCTCCACGAAACCGACGGCACGCGGGTAGGTGCGGGTCAGTTGCGGCATCAGGCGTCCGGATTCGCCGGTTGTTGCCCCGTAGATGGCACCGAGCAGCGCCACCTTCGCCTTGGCGCGGTCGCCGCCGAAGCCCTGTGCGGCGATGCCGGCATACAGGTCCTTGTCGCGCGCAGCTTCAGCCATTTTGGCGTCCTGCGCCAGTGCCACGAGCACCCGGGGCTCGAGCTGGGAGGCGTCGGCGACGATCAGCTTGTGGCCCGGATCGGCATGCACCGCGCCACGGATCTGGCGCGGGATCTGCAGCGCCCCGCCGCCGCGGGAAGCCCAGCGTCCGGAGACCACTCCGCCCACCACATACTCCGGCTGGAACCGGCCGTTGTTTACCCAGGCATCCAGCCAGGCCCAGCCGTTGGCGGCGTGCAGGCGTGAAAGCTTCTTGAACGCCAGCAGCGGCTCGATCGCCGGGTGGCTGGATTCCTTCAGTTCCCACTGCCGGGTGGTCTTCACTTCGATGCCGTTCCGGTGCAGGGCCCGCATGAGCTCCTGCGGGGAGTCCGGGTTCAGCGAGGGGGAATTCAGCAGCTGCCGCAGCTGTGCGGTGAGCGCCTCCAGCTTGGCCGGACGGTGCCCCAGCGGAGGCCGTGGGCCGAGGTGGTCCGCGAGGATCTGCTCATGCAGTTCCTCGCGCCACGGCACTCCGGTGTGTTGCATCTCCGCCGCGATCATGGCACCGGCCGACTCGGCCGCGAGCAACAGCTGGAGGCGCTGCCTGCGGTTGTCGCCGGGACGTTCGACGCCGGTCCCGCCCACCTGGCCGAGGGCCTCCTGCTGGGCGGCGTATTCGGCGCGGAGGTCCTCGGGGCTGCGGCTGGGCGTCCGGCGCAGGCCGGGATCCTCGAACAGGGCACCCTGGTCGGCCGGCGGCGGGGGCGGCTGAAGTGACCGCGGCGGCAGCAGCTCATCATCCTGGGTCAGTTTCTCGGCGTTCTGCGCATACGCGGTGTGGGCGGTGAACTCCGAGTGCGCCAGGATCGCGCCGCACAATGTGAGGTCGTAACAGCGTTCCAGCTCGACCCCGGCAGCCAGCAGGGCGGGGTACCAGTCCTGGGTGCGGTGCCAGATCCACCGCGGCCGCCGCTGTTCGAGTTCACGCACGACGCCGGCCAGCCGGGCGGCGCTCACGACGCGCGGTTCCGGGGTGGCCGGGTGTGGGGCGCCCTCCGCCGTGAGTTCCTGGAGGGCTGCGCCGTCAGCGTGGGCGGCGAGCAGCAGGTACATAGGGACAATTCTGCCCTGCCGGACGGAGTCCCCGTGCACGTGGCTTGAAGAGTCCGCTTGTCCACATAGCGGCCGGCGCGGGTTACGGCGGCTCCGGACGAACGGAAGAGTGACAGCATGAGCAGGCACCAGCGATCACGTTCCGGGCCCAATCCCGGGCCTGGCACTGGGTCGTTTGCCGGGCCAAATCCCGGGTCGGGGCCTTCGCCGTGGCTGCCGGACGAGCCGACGGAGACGCTGCTGATCACAGGACTCGAAGTGCTGCGCGGTGAAGTCGAGCACGTCGCGGCGGCGTCCGGCGGCCAGCTGCGCACGGTGGCGGACATCAGGGAGGCGGCGCCCTTCTGGGACGCGGCCGCGGTGGTGCTGCTCGGCAGCGACATCCGCGAGCTGCCGCCGCGGGGACGTTCGCCGGCCGTGCTCGTTGGCCTCAGCGGCGACGGCGACGGCTTGTGGCATCTGGCCGCCGCCATCGGCGCCGAACGGGTCGCCGTGCTGCCCGATGCCGCATCCTGGCTCGCCGAGTACCTCAGCCGCTCCCGCACTCCCGAGCCCGGCGGACTCGTCCTCGGATTGGTCGGCGGCTGCGGCGGCGCAGGGGCCAGCACAGCAGCCGTGTGGATCGCCCACGCTGCGGCCCGGCAGGGTGTCCGGGCCCTGCTTGTGGACGGCGACCCGTGGGGCGGAGGCCTGGAGCTGGCGCTCGCCGCCGAGGAAACACCCGGCCTCCGCTGGCCGGATCTGGCCGATGCCAGGGGCACGATCGATCCCCGCCAGCTCGCCGATTCGCTGCCCCTGGCCGGCGGATTCCCCTTCCTGTCCTGGCCCGGAACCAAAGAGCGCCACGCCGGAGTGGACAACGGAGTTGTGGCCGGCGTGCTGGACGCCGCCCGGCGCGGCTACGAGCTCGTCATTGTGGACATTGGCCGGGGACGGGAAGCCCTGCGGACCTTCGCCTGGGACTGCGACCGGTTGATCGTCGTCGCGCCCGCGCTGCTGCGGGCTGCCGTGGCAACGGCCCGGCTCCTGCAGGACCTTCCCGCGGTCGAGACCGTGCTGGTGGTGCGGGGCAAATCCGGGGCCCGCCTGGACGCAGACCTGATTGCCAAGTCCGTGGGGTTACCCCTGGCCGGGGTGATGCCGGACGTCAGGCGCGCCGCGGCCGCCACGGAGCTCGGGCGTCTGCTGGACACCGGACGTCAGCGCAAGGTGCAGCGGTTTGCCGGCATGGTCCTTGGCTTCGGCGCCGGAGCGCCCGGGTGAGCGCCCATTCGGCACCTGGGCCCCCGGACGCCGGTGCCAGCCCGGGCGCCCCGCGCTACCGGCCGCCCGCGCGCGCCTCCCTTGACGCGCGTCTGCTGGAGTCCGTCCGCGCATCCGTCCTGTCCGACGCCGGGCCGGTGACACCCTCGCGCGTGGCTGCCGCCGTGCAGGCGAGCGGACGACTGCTGGGCACGGCCGGAGCCCTGGCCGCGGTCGAGGGGATCAGCGCGGAACTCAACGGCCTCGGCCCCCTGCAGGTGCTGGTCCGGGACCCGGCTGTGACAGACGTTTTCGTCAACGGCCCAGGTTCGGTCTGGCTGGACCGCGGTCACGGACTCGAACGGGCGCCGGTCGGGTTCTCCGGTGAACCGCAGGTCCGGGCACTGGCGGCCCGGCTGGTGTCGGCGGGCGGGCGGCGCCTGGACGACGGTTCCCCCTGCGTCGACGTCCGGCTCGACGGCGGCTTCCGGGTCCATGCTGTCCTGCCGCCGGTCTCCACGGCGGGAACACTCCTGAGCATCAGGATCAGGCGTGACCGGGTCTTCTCGATGGATGAGCTGCGGCGGAGCGGCATGTTCGGGCCATTGCTGCAGACCGTGCTGGAACGCATGATGGCACACCGGTTGAGCTTCCTGATCAGCGGCGCCACCGGGTCGGGGAAGACAACCCTGCTCGCCACGCTCCTGGGCCTGTGTCCGCCGGGTGAACGGCTGGTCCTGCTTGAGGACGCCGCGGAACTCAATCCGGTCCACCCGCACGTTGTGTCGCTGGAGGCGCGGCACGGCAACCTGGAAGGTGGCGGCGTCGTCGATTTGGGCGAGCTCGTGCGGCAGTCCCTCCGGATGCGGCCGGACCGGCTGGTGGTGGGCGAGTGCCGCGGGGCCGAGGTGCGGGAGCTGCTGGCTGCCATGAATACCGGCCATAGCGGAGGCGGTGGAACCATTCACGCGAACACCGCGGCTGACGTGCCAGCGAGGTTGGCTGCTTTGGGTGCGTTGGCCGGGATGTCCCAGGACGCGGTGCGCCTGCAGGCGGCCAGCGCCCTCGACGCCGTGGTCCACGTGGCACGGATGAACAATGAGCGGACCGTTGCCTGCATCGGGGTGCTCGAGGACGGCCCGGGCGGCTTGGTGGTCAGCTCCGCGCTGGACGTTTCCGCCGCAGCGGTCCGTTGCGGGCCCGCCTGGCCGCGGTTGGCGGGCCGTCTCGGAATGGACCCCTGGGAAACGGACCCCGCCGGCCCCGGGGGAGTGGAGTCCGGGCCAGCCCGGACACAGGACGGGGCGTTGCGCAAGGACCCGGGCAGGGGCCTTGAATGACCGTGATAGTTGTAGCCGTCCTGGCGCTCGCGGTGTTCCTGGCGCTCTCGGCTCCGGGAGCCCCGCGCCGCCGGATCCGTGCGGCGTTGGCTGGGGTACGGCGTGTCCCCGCCAGCGGCTCCCCAGCGGCTCTCCGCGGACTTCGCCGTTGGCGGCGCCGGGAGGCGCCCCCGGTCCCGATGACATTGCTCGTGCAGCAGATGTCGGCTTTGCTGAAAGGCGGCCGGACCCCCTCGCGGTTATGGGACGAGCTGTGGCTCCTGCATGTGGGGGCATCCTCTGCGCCCTTGCCCGGGGAGGGAGCTTCGGGCCGGACGTCGGCGCTGGCCCCCGGATCCGTGCGGATGCTGGCTGCGGCCCGTGCGGCAGCCATGCGCGGGTCTCCCGTGGGGTCGGCCATCCGCTCCGCCGGGGCAGCCGCGTCCGGTGGGACAGGCGCCGGGAAGATCCGGCGAAGCCGTGCAGGCGCCGGAGTGCGTGAGCGCCGCGTCTGGTTCCAGCTCGCCGCGTGCTTTGACGTAGCAGAGGCCGCGGGCTCCCCGCTGGCGGACGTGTTGACGCGATTTGCGGCCCAGTTGGAGGCCGAGGACGACGCCGAGGCCGCCCGCCAGACGGCGCTGGCGGGGCCCCGTGCGACGGTTCGGCTGCTGACGTGGCTTCCGTTCCTCGGGCTGGGTTTGGGTGTGCTGCTGGGAGTGGATCCTGTCGAGGTGCTGGGAACCCCGTGGGGAGCCGCGGCGCTCACGGCGGGGCTCGCCCTCACCATGGCTGGCCGGATCTGGTCGGCCCGGCTTGTCCGGGCGGCTGAAGGAGCTCGGCCGTGACGGCAGACGCCGCGGGCCTTGCGGTGCTGGCAGTTCTGGTGGCCGCGGCCGCCACCGCGTATTCCGACAGTGGCATGGCCAGGCGGCGACTCCGGCGCCAGACGCAGCGTGCCCCCGGCGCCGGAAGCCGGGGCAGCATAAACGACGGGGTTGAGCTGCCCGGGGCATCCGGAGGGCACGGGCTCGATGATGCCGCCATGATGCTCGAGCTGGTCGGCGCGATGCTCGATGCGGGAGCCGGACTCTGCCGGGCCCTGGCGCTGCTGGCCGCACTGGCAACACCCGACATCCGTGGTCCGCTGCGCCCGGTCGTGGCGGCGCTCACGATCGGCGCCGATTGGGACACGGCCTGGCGCGGCGCCGATGTCCGGTCGCCGGGACTTCTCGCCGTGCGCGATGCGCTGGGATTTGCCGCGCTCACCGGAGCCCCGTCCTCCGCCATTCTCTATGCCCAGGCGGCGCGCATGCGGCGCGGGCAGTTCCGGACCGCGGAGAAACAAGCCGCCGCCCTCGGAGTGAAGCTCGTCGTTCCCCTCGGATTGTGCTCGCTGCCGGCCTTCGTATGCCTGGGTGTCATACCGGTCCTGCTGGCGATGCTCCCGGGCTGACCCCAGCGGTGGGAAGCCTTCCTCCACAGTGCGTGTCCGGAAGGGGTTTTCCACTTGGAGGGAAGGGCCACTTACGCGTCACCGTCCGGGCCGGAAGAGTCTAGGAACAGCCGGCGGCCCCGCCGGAAGCGAAGGAAAGGAAAGTCCATGTCAATCCATCACACTCGGCCCGCCGGTACACGCAGGGCCCAGCAGATCCATGCCGGGACCGCGACCGGGAACGCCGGGATCCGGGAAATCTATCCCGGGGCCAGCATTCCTGCCCCGCGCCGGGCACGAAGGCTCAGCCGGCTCTTTGGCTCCGAGGAAGGAATGGCGACGGCCGAGTACGCCATTGCCACGCTCGCCGCTGTGGGGTTTGCCGGCATCCTGGTGTTCATCATGCGCAGTGACGAGGTCCGGGGTTTTCTGTTGAACCTGATCCGCACGGCGCTCGCCTTGCCATGAGCTGCCGATGGCCGGCCGGGCGGGTAAACCGGGCAGCGGTGTCCACACGCCAACCCGCTACCGCACGGTGGCGGCCGGTTTCCGGCGAGAGGAGCTCCGGCGACACGTGCCGAGGCGTCGTGACGGCCGAATTCGCGGTGGCGCTGCCCTCCGTCGTGCTCCTGCTTGCCCTGCTGCTGGCCGGTTCAGCGGCGGGAGTGACCCAGTTGCGGCTGGAGGAAGCAGCCAGGGCCGGCGCCCGCGCCCTGGCCCGGGGCGAGGACGCCGCCGCCGTGGACGTGATCGTCCGCCGGCTCGCCGGTCCCTCGGCCGCTTCGGCCGTGGCATCCGATGGCGAATGGCTCAGCGTCACGGTCTCCGGCAAGGTGCCGGGCGCCGTCGGGTCGCTGCTTCCCTGGACCCTTACGGCCCGTGCCTGGACCCGGGGCGAATCGTCCGGGCCGTCAGCCGTGGTCCGGGTTCCCCGGACGTGGCGCCTTCAGCTGCAGACTCTGGCCGCATGAGCCGGCCGGATATCCCCACGACGCGGCGAGGCGGGTACACGACGGACCCGGAGCGCGGCGCGGGCACCGTCCTGGCGCTCGGGCTGGGACTGCTGGTCGTCCTCGCCGCTGTCCTGGTGGCGCTGCTGTCGCAGTCGGCTGCAATGGCATCCCGGGCGGCTGCGGCCGCAGACCTGGCCGCTCTGGGAGCCGCGGATGCCGCCCGGGGAATCGCTCCGGGAGAACCGTGCGCCGTCGCCGCGGAGGTCGCCCACCGGAACGGCGCGAGGGTGCTCAGCTGCGCGGAGGGCGCCGGGAGCACGGTCCAGGTCCGCACCGAGCTCGAGGTCCGCACCCCCCTGGGCGGGGCCACCGGGCTGGCCAGAGCCGGACCGCCCCCGTAAGCCGGTGCCTGCGGCGGCCACGATGCCCCCGTAGCCGGTGCCTGCGGCCGCGGCTACGCCTGCCACTGTGTAGCGGCGTGGGCAGTCTCCCCGGTGTGCATCTGGTCCGTCGCGTCCTTGAGCAGTACGTCGATCAGGGTAACGGCGGCGTCCTTGTCGAGGGGATTGTTCTTGTTGCCGCACTTGGGCGACTGCACACACGACGGGCAGCCGGCCTCGCATTCGCAGGCTTGGATCGCGTCGCGGGTGGCGGCGAGCCAGACCCGGGCCTTGTCGTAACCGCGCTCGGCGAAGCCTGCCCCGCCGGGGTGGCCGTCGTACACAAAGATGGTCGGCACTCCGGTGTCGGCATGGATGGCGGTGGACACGCCGCCGATGTCCCAGCGGTCGCTGGAGGCAACCAGGGGAAGGAGCCCGATCGCGGCGTGTTCCGCAGCGTGCAGGGCACCCGGGAACTGCGCCTCGATCAGCCCCGCACCGGTCAGGGAGCGGTTGTCCATGACAAACCAGACCGCCTTGGTGAACAGGTCCCGGGCGCCCAGCTCCAGCGGTTCCTCACCGAGGATCTCGTTGGAGATCAGCGCCTTGCGCTGGAAGGAGACCACCTGCGTTGTTACTTTCACATCCCCGAAATGGACGGCCACGTCGCCCCACTGGGTGGTGCGCTGCGTTTCGAGCACCTCGATCTGGGTCACGTCACGGGCGGTGGTGTAGTAGTCCGGGTTCGCCCGCCGCACCACTACGCAGTGGTCGTCCTCGTTCAGGTCTTCCACCACGTAGCTCTCTCCCTGGTGGACGTAGATGGCTCCCGTGTGGGCTTGGTAATGCGTCTGCGGGGAATCCATGGTCCCGAGCAGGGACCCGGTGTCGGCGTCCACGATGCTCACCGGGCCGCCGCCGTCGGCCCTCAGGTTCACCATGGCCGCGGCGCTTTGCGGGTGGGTCCAGAACCACCCTGCGGGGCGCCGGCGCAGATATCCCTGGGCCACCAGCTGGTCCAGCAGCTTCTCGGATGTGGCCCCGAAAAGGTCCAGTTCGGCGAACCCCAGCGGCAGTTCGGCGGCGGCGGCACACAGGTGCGGACCCAGCACATAAGGATTGGAGGGATCAAAGACCGTGGCCTCGACCGAGACGTCGAAGATCGCCTCGGGGTGGTTCACCAGGTAGGTGTCCAGCGGGTCATCGCTTGCGACGAAGGCGGCGATGGCGTCCTGCCCTGCCCGGCCGGCCCGGCCGATCTGCTGGAACAACGAGGCCCGGGTTCCTGGCCAGCCCGCGACGAGCACGGCGTCGAGCCCGGAGATGTCGATGCCGAGTTCCAGGGCCGACGTGCTGGAGACGCCCAGCAGCTCGCCGGAGCGCAGCGCTTTCTCCAGGGCCCGCCGCTCCTCCGGCAGGTAGCCCGAGCGGTAGGCCGCGACCCGTTGCGGCAGGCTCGGATCCACCTCGTCGAGAAGGCGCTTGGTGATGGTGGCAATGGTTTCGGCGCCGCGCCGGGACTTGATGAACGCAATGGTCCGCACCCGCGAGGACACCAGATTCGCCAGCAGGTCTGCGGTTTCCGCCACAGCCGTGCGGCGCTCCTTGGCGCCGTTCTCGCCCCGGAGCTCGGTCAGGGCAGGCTCCCAGAATGCGACGGTGGTGGAGCCATGGGGCGAGGAGTCCTCGGACACGGCACGGACCGGAGCGCCGATGAGCCGGCCGAAGGACGTTCCGGGCTCGGACGCCGTGGCGGAGGCGGCGATGAACACCGGCCCGGAGCCGTCCGGGCTGTAGTAGGCGCAGATGCGGCGCAGCCGGCGCATCAGATTGGCCACGTGGGATCCGAAGACGCCGCGGTAGCTGTGGGCTTCGTCCACGATCACGTAGCGCAGCCGGCGGAAGAACCGTGCCCACCAGGCGTGGTTGGGGAGGATCCCGAAGTGCAGCATGTCCGGGTTGGCCAGGATGAAGTTCGCGTGGTCGCGGATCCAGCGGCGGGACGCCGGGTCGGTGTCGCCGTCGTAGGTCTCTGCCCGGACGGTGGGGAGTTTCAGTGCCCGGATGGCAGCCAGTTGGTCGGCAGCCAGGGCCTTGGTGGGGGAGAGATACAGGGTGACGGCGCCGTCGTCGTGGATCTTGCCGGGATCGGCGAGGACCCGCAGTTCGGACCGGTGGATCGCGTCCAGCGCCGGAAGTTGGTAGGCCAGCGACTTTCCGGAGGCGGTGCCGGTGGCGATCACCACGTGCTCGCCGGCGTGGGCGAGGTCGGCGGCCTGGATCTGGTGGCGGTAGGGCTCGTGGATGCCGAGCGATCCGTAGGCGTTCACCAGATCGGGATGGGTCCACCCGGGCCACGGCGCGTGCACGGCCTGGCGGGCAGCGATGGTGCGCACATGACGGAGCTGTTCCGGGTCCGGGCCGCGGCCCAGCAACGGAATCAGGGACTCATGTGGGTTCACTCGAACATTCTTTCACCCGGCCTCAAATCGTCCGGGGCACGGGGCACGGGGCAGAGGGCACGGGACCCGGCAGCCAGGGCCTCAGCCCACCGAGAGGTCCGAGCCCTCGCCCGAGGCGGAAAGCATCAGCACGTGGCAGACCGTGGTCCAGCCGAGGTGCGAGTACAACTTCTGCCCGTCCAGCGAGGCGAGCAACAGCCCGGATTCGACGTCGTGTTCGAACGCCTGGGCGGCGAGGGCCCGCATGATGAAGCTGCCCAGGCCCCGGCGCTGGTATCCGGGCTCCGTAACGATCTTGTCGAAGATTGCCGTGTGGCCCACCACGAACACTCGCCCGCTCGCCGCCACCTCGTCCCCGGCGTAGACCACGGCATGGTGGATGCCGTCGGTTCGCGACGGCACCCACCGCAGGTCATCATCCGGAAGCCAGGGATCCTCGGAGTCCTGGGTCTCCATATCCACGATCATCATGGTCTGCGAGGCGGAGGTGACGTTGAGCCCGTGCTGCTGGGCCAGGAAGGTGTACCTGGCGGCGTCGTTCGTGAGGATGGTAAGGATCCGGGCAGGTACTTCAAGGGTGGCGGCGGCCAGCGCCGCGAACTCCGCGTCGGAGGGATCATGGGCGAAAAATTCCCATTCGTGGGTGGTGTCGGCCCTGAAGGCCGCAGGGAACCGGCCCTCCCTGCGTGTCTCATATCCCCGGCAGCCGGCCCAACCGGTGACCCAGGTTTCGAGCAGATGGGTGGTGTCTTCAACCATGGCCTCAAGACTCATGTGATGAGCGTATTCCAGCCCCGCCACAAGCAACAGGGGCCGGGTTCTGGAACAGTACTTGCTTACGTCATTGTGACCGGTGCGCCCGCCGGAAGCCGTTGCACCGGGGCCCGGACCGCGGCCCTGGCCCGCGCGACTGGCTTTCTGCAGCTAGTCTCGCGGCGCCCGGCGTTCGGTCAAAGCCAGTACCCTTAAAACGTGGCTTTGAACAGAATTGTGCTCTTTTACGGCTTTACCCCTCTCGCGGACCCCGATGCCGTCAGGCTCTGGCAGCGCGCCCTGTGCGAGAAGCTCGGGCTGACCGGCCGCATCATCATCTCCAAGGACGGCATCAACGCGACCGTCGGCGGCGAGCTGAACGCGGTCAAGCAGTATGTGAAGACCACCCGCGAATACAAGGGCTTCCACGGTATCGACGTGAAATGGTCCGACGGCGGCGCCGCGGACTTCCCCCGGCTCAGCGTCAAAGTCCGCGACGAGATTGTGTCCTTCGGTGCCCCCGGGGAACTCAAGGTTGATGCCAACGGCGTCGTCGGCGGCGGCACGCGTCTCTTGCCCGAGGAACTTCACAGCCTCGTGGAGGCTAAGAAGGAGGCCGGCGAGGAGGTGGTCTTCTTCGATGGCCGCAACGGGTTCGAGGCCCAGATCGGCAAATTCAAGGACGCTGTCGTCCCGGACGTCGCCACCACCCACGACTTCATCAAGGAACTCGACTCCGGCAAGTACGACGCGCTCAAGGACAAGCCGGTGGTCACCTACTGCACCGGCGGGATCCGCTGCGAAGTGCTCTCCAGCCTCATGGTGAACCGCGGCTTCACGGAGGTCTACCAGCTCGACGGCGGGATCGTCCGCTATGGCGAAACCTTCAAGGACCAGGGCCTCTGGGAGGGCTCCCTCTACGTGTTCGACAAACGCATGCACCTTGAATTCAGCGAGGACGCAAAGACCATCGGCGAATGCGTCCGCTGCTCGGCGCCGACGAGCAAATTTGAGAACTGCTCCAATCCGTCCTGCCGCACCCTCACCCTTTACTGTTCGGCCTGCGCCGCCAGCCCGGAGACGCTCCGCTGCCCGGACGGCTGCGCGGCCTGACACTCCGCCGTCCCACCCCCGTACCGGTCCGTATGACGGGCCCGGGACTCAGATCCGGCTCACGCGGTAGGCGAAATTGGCGCCCTCCTTCGCCTCCACCTTGATATGGAGCACGACGTCGGCGGGCAGATAGACCACGTTTACCCGGGAGGACCCGCACCGCAGGTCCAGGTCCACCAGTTCAATGTCGTCATGGCTGATACTGAACGACACCCGCCGCGGGCTCCGGCAGGACAGCGTCAGGGCGTAGCTGCCCTCAGGCAGGTTCGCTGTGTCTTCCTCCCGTTCCTCGGCTGCCGCCAGGGTTCCGTAGTTGCTGTGGAACACCTGTCCCTCGGCTCCGGGCAGCACCTGGGCCACCCATGAGTCCAGTTCGGCTCCGGTGACGGGCTGGTTAAACGTAGGATCGCGCGGCAGGGCCGCATCGGATGAGCCCGGGACGGAGGCGGTCGGCGTCACGCTGGCAAACCCGTCGTCGTATTCGTAGGCGCAGCCGGTCAAGGCAGTTCCCAGCAGCAGCGCGAGCAGGAGCCCCACGGCAGATGCCGTGCGAGTCCGGGACACGCTCGACACCGGAACAGTGGGCATGTCCCGACTTTAACCCCGTGGTGGGCGGCGCGCCAGAGGCCAACGGCCCGCGCGGAAGCGCTGTTCCGGGCCTACTGCCCAAGCCCGCTGAAACCGATCCGGACCCCGGCGGCGTCCGGCTGCTACTCCGCGGGCGTCAGCTGGTAGGCGTAGATGAGCGGAGCGTCAACGCTTGAGGTGCTGATCTGCAGCGTGCCGGCGGCGGGGACTTTGACGCGGGCCGTCTCGCGGCTGCCGTTGCAGGCCGCCCCGGCCTCGTTCAGCCTGGCGCCGTCGAGGGAGGCCTCGAAGAAGGCTTTGCCGCCGCCGTCGCAGCTCATGGTCAGCAGGTAGGTGCCCGCTCCGATCCCGGGGGCGGTTTTGACGATCGGATCCCGGTTGAGGATCTTTCCCGAGTCCTCGAGCACGATCCCCTCGGCAGAGGGAAGAGCCGTGGCCTTCCAGGCCGGCACATCGGCCGACTCGACGGAGCCGACCGGGGAGCACGCTGCTGTGGCCAGGACGACGGCGGCGCCGGCCGCAACGCCGAAGGCGGCGCGGCTGAAAGGCCAGGCGGCGCGCCCGATAGGACGGGTACGCTGCCGGAGGATCCGGGCACGCTGGGGGCCGGGGATAAGGAAAAGCATGCCTCCAACTTACCGTCGTTGGGGGCCGAGGCTGATCCAGCGGCGGCCCGGTGCCACCTGCTGGCGTCCCGGGCCTGGCCCCGGCCCGCGCCCCTACCCCGAGATCAGCTCCAGCACCCGGCCCCGGTGCAGGGCAAGGTACACGCGGTCCCGCAGGAGGTTGGCCTCGCCGTCCGTGAGCGTCCGGTCCAGCGGCTGCAGCACCAGCCGCAGCAGCACATTCACCTGGTCCGGAGTGACGCGGAGCCGTTCGACGGCGGCGGCCGGCAGACCCGACGCCGGGGTCACCGCCCTGATCTCCAGCGCGGCCAGCATCTCGGCTTCCGCCCCGAGGGCCGCCCGCGCACGGTCACCCAGCAGCTCGACGTCGGCCTCCGCCGCGGAGCCCAGCACGAGCGACAAATCGCGTCTGACCTCGGGCATGACTGACACCGGCCGGTAGGGATTCAAGTCCATCAGCTGGGCCCGGACTTCGGGGTTTTCCGAGCGCAGGAGCCGGATGTCCCGGATGCCCTTGCGCAGCATCAGGGCACGGTCCAGCCCCAAGCCGAGGGCGAGGCCGGCCCAGCGCCGCGGATCGAGCCCGGAGCCGCGGAGGACCTGCGCGGCGACAAGGCCGCATTCGGCCAGTTCCAGCCATTCCCGGCTGCCGTCCGGCTGGGTGACGAGCACGTCGAGCTGCCTGCCCGTATCCGTGTAGTGGTGGGTTGCCGGGGTCGAGCGCCACTGCACGTCCGGGCAGACGGAGGCCGGAAGGACCGCTTCCACTACGGCCGCCATCATCTGGTCCAGATCGGCGGAACCCAGCAGCCCGCGCGCTTTGAGTCTCCAGAGATCCACCTGGTGCGGGGCGCCCACGTGGGTGCGGTCGATCGCGTCCCTCCGGTACACCAGGCCTGGCACCGCGTGCAGCCGGTCGTAGTGGCCCATTTCCCCGCGCAGCGAGTCGAGCAGGGCCGGGGCCCCCGCCGAGGTGTGGCTCCGCAGCATCACCGACGGGCTGACATGGCGGGAGTAGCGCGAATCGCGGGTGACGTCGTCGGGGGAGTAGCCCAGCCGGTCGTAGTTGTCGGCGGTTGCGACGAGGAGGCTGAGCCGGTGCGTCTCAACCGCGATGCTCCAGAGGCGTTCCAGCGCCGTCGTGATTTCCGCCAGCAGCAGGGACATGGCGTGGGGGCCCTGCGCGGGATCGGACAAGTCGCGGAGCGACAGGGCGGCCTGCAGCTCGGAGGGGGTCAAATAGTTTTTCATGAGGGGTCCTTGGCTGTGGGTGCGGGAGGGGAGCTTCACCCTCAGCCGCTGCACCGGACGGACCCCGGCGGCTGCAGTTATGCGCGCGACAAGAAGCCCGTGCGGCCGGAAAGCGGCCGAGGGCTGATAAATCGCTGCTGCGTGTGCATGCCTCCCATGCTACGCCAGGCCGCCGGCGTCCCCGCCAGCGTCCCCGCGGGCCGTCATACGCAGGCCTTGACCTTGACGCAGCGTCAACCCCTAGCATCGGGATACCGGCACCACGAGCCGGACGCTGCGGCACTACGACGGCATCGGACTGCTCGAACCCAGCCGGACAGGCGGGAACGGCTACCGGTTCTACGACCAGGCATCCCTCGTGCGGCTGCAGCGGATCCTGCTCCTGCGGGACCTTGGGCTCGGCCTCCCGGCCATCGCCGAGGTTCTCGGCCACGAGCCCGACGCCGAACAGGCGCCCGGCCGTCACCTCGACTGGCTGTGGCAGGAACAGGCCCGGCTGGCCCGCCAGATCGCTTCGGTCCGGCAGACGATTGACACATTGAAAGCAGGAGGAGAGATCATGGCGGAGAAAATGTTCGACGGCTTCGACCACACCCAGTTCAGGGACGAGGTGGAGGAGCGCTGGGGCAGGGACTCGTACGCGGCGGGCGACGCCTGGTGGCGCCGGATGAGCCCGGCCGGGAAGGACGCCTGGAAGCTGCGTTCCCGGCAGCTGGGCAGCGACTGGACCGCAGCCGCGGAGTCGGGGATCCCGGCGGACAGCGCCGAGGCCCAGGAGCTGGCCCGGCGGCACGTGGAATGGCTTGCCGGCATCCCGGGCACGCCCGCCTCAGCGTCCGCCACCGGCGGCAACGGCGACGTGAAAGGCTACGTCACCGGCCTCGGCGAGATGTACGTTACCGATCCGCGCTTCGCCGCGAACTACGGCGGCGCAGCCGGTGCATCCTTCGTCCGCGACGTCCTCCGGATCTACGCCGGCAGGCACCTCTAGGACCGGCGGCGCCGGGACCGGGACTAAACTTGACCGGTGACTCTCTCAACGCATTTCACGGCCGGCAACACCACCGATGCGCCGCGCAGCGACCTCCCCGGCCTGCTCGAAGCCCTGGCGGCGGACCTGCGCCGCATCGGCTACACGGTTGACGGCGTCGCCGGACTCCTCGGCCCGGCCGCGCACAGCGCCCTCAGCCGCGACCAGCTCGTCCCCGCGCTGATCGTCACCGAGGCCGCCCGCCACGGGGAGCCGACGACGGCGGCGCTCGCCGCCGTCGTCCGGTTCTGGCTGCTGGCCGAACCGCAGCCCGCCGCAACTCTCGACGCCTCCCTTCCCGGCATCCGCACGGCGGGCCTGCTGGAACTAGGCCTCGTGGAGCCGTCCGCGGGTGGCCTGGTTCAGGCGAAGGTGGATCTGCGGCCGTACGGCTGGGACGGAACCCCCGGGGACGGCACCCAGGGGGACGGAACCCAGGAGGAAAACGAAAACACTGCCGGCAGCGGCGGCGCGGAGCTCTGGGTGGCCAGCGACCTGGCCGCCCACCAGCGCCCCGGCGTTCTGCGCCACGACCATGTGCTGGGGATCGGGCAGGCATCCACCACGCTGGTACAGGTCACCGCCCGCCGGCATGTGGCCCGCGCCCTGGACCTTGGCACCGGCTGTGGCATCCAGACTTTCCACCTGCTGCACCACGCCGAGCATGTGACCGCCACCGACATCTCCGGGCGTGCGCTGGCGTTTACACGCTTCAACCTTTTGTTAAACGCCGGCCAGTTGCACCTGGACCCCGCCGATCTGGAGGCCCGGGTGAGCCTGCGCCAGGGTTCCCTGCTGGATCCGGTGGCGGGCGAGGAGTTCGAACTGGTGGTCTCCAACCCGCCGTTCGTGATCACGCCGCGCAGCCCGGGGGAGGCCGCCGCGGACCAGTTCACCTACCGCGACGGCGGCCTGCCGGGCGATGACATCGTCGCCGCCCTGGTCCGGGACCTTCCCTCGGCCCTCACCCCTGGCGGAACAGCCCAGTTATTGGGCAACTGGGAGATCCCGGCGGGCGCCGACTGGGCCGAACGGCCGCAAAACTGGGCCAGTCCGGACGCGGACGCCTGGTTCATCCAGCGCGAGCAGGTCAGCCCGGAACAGTATGCCGAGACCTGGCTGCAGGACGCCTCCGAGGCCCGCGACCGGCGCCTTTACCAGGACTCGTACGCCGCGTACCTGGACGACTTCGCCGCCCGCAGTGTCCAGGCCATCGGTTTCGGGATGATCTGGCTGCGCCGGCCCGCCCAGGGCCCCCCGGTGCTGAGGCGCTTCGAGGAGATCACCTATCCGATCGAACAGCCCGTCGGCCCGCACCTCGGTGCCGCCGTGGAACGCGCCGACTGGCTGGCCGGCCACGACCTGGCGGCCGCTCACCTGCTTGTGGCCGAGGACGTCACCGAGGAACGGCACCAGCGCCCCGGCGCTGAGCACCCCGGGGTCATCCTGCTGCGCCAGGGTGCCGGCCTGCGGCGCACCAACCTGCTGAGCACCGAACTGGCCGGCTTTGTCTCAGCGTGCGACGGCGACTTGTCCGTTGGGCAGATCATCGGCGCCCTTGAGGCGCTGCTGGGTGGAGGCGAGGACTGGGACAGCGGGACCTTCCGCAGCGGGCTCCTCACGGAGGTTGGGAACCTGGTCCGCGACGGCTTCCTGCTCCCTGCCTAAGACGGCCGGCGGGACGGACCCGGGCGCCGGCGCGAGGGCGCCCGGCACCGCTGGGCCGGTCGCGCCCTCGCCGCCGAAACGCGGCAGGACATACGCGGTGACGGCCAGGGCCGCCAGGACCCCGCCCACCCCGGTGACAAGGAAGCTCAGCCGAATCGGGAGCAGGGCGCCAAGCAGCCCGCCCAGCGCCAAGGCTCCAATGGAGACGGCCCGGGTGAGGCCCCCGAGGATAGCCATCGCCTGGCCGCGGCCGCCCTCCGGGATCCGCAGGATGGCAATCGCCCCGAAACACGCGTTCAGCACCCCGCAGGCCGCCCCCATCGCGGTGTAGGCCACAAGCAACAGTTCCACACTCGGCACCAGGGCCATGATCCCCAGGAAGGCCGAGGTCAGGGCCATCGAAACCAGCAGGATGCGCAGGCGTGCTGCCGGGGTCCTGATCCGCCCGGCCAGTGCCGCCCCGGACGCCATGCCGAGACCAAACGACGCAGCCAGCAGCCCGTACTGCGTTTCGGTGGCGCCGAGTTCGTCGCGGGCCAGGAACACTTCCAGGACGTTGGTCGCCTCGCCGACCGTGATGAAGAAGAGCGCGCCGAGGACCAGGGACCAGACCAGGCCGTCCGCCCGGATCAGGCGCAGCCCGTCCAGCAGGGCAGGCTTCTCCTTGCCCGCGCGTTCGGTGGCCGTGCCGCGGCGGGTCCGGATCAGCAGGGCGCCTGCAGCCATCGCCAGATAGCAGCCGCTGGCCACGGCAAACACCAGGCCGGATCCGCCCCAGCCGCTCAGCAGCCCGCCTGCCGCCGGGCCGGCCATGGCGGCAATCATGATGGTTGCCTGCATGGTGCCCAGCGCCCGAGGCGTCCGCTCCTCGCCCACGATCCGGGGCAGCAGGGCCTGCCAGGTGGGCCCCGCCACCGCCTGGGCGGCGTCAAGGAGGAAGGTCATGGCGAACAGCGCCGGAAGGTAGTTGTCCAGATACTGCATTCCCAGCCCCATGCCGGCGACTGCCGCGGCGCTGACCACGGAGGACGCCGTCGCCAGCGTCCTGGAATCCCGCGTGTCGGCCAGACGGCCGGCCCACGGCGCCAGCAGCACCAGCGGGAGCGCCGAGCAGAGCAGATACGCCGCCACCAGCCAGGGCCCGGCAACCTGGGTCAGGCCGGCGGCGGCCAGGTTCTGCAGGTGCAGCATGACGCTGATAATGACGGCGCCCATGCCGGCCGTGGCAATGAAGCGGGCGCTGCTGGCGAGGAGGAAATCCCTGGTGCGCCAGAGGGGCTGCCCGGCCCCGGGGTCGTCCGGCAACTTATGAAGTATCTGTTTCATAGTCGCAAGGTACTCCCGTGCGGACCGCAGTGTCAAGCATATCTTTCATAGTTTGGCACCGCTCGGTAGACTGGTGGTGTGAATGCAGAAACCCCAATGGCGGAGTCACCGGTCCCGCCGGCCGCGAAACGCCGGCAGCGTCCGGAGAAGAAAGTGGAAATCACTGACCCGAAGGCGATCCGCGCGCTCGCGCATGCCGCCCGGCTGGAAGTCATTTCCGAACTGTATTCAACCCAGGTGAGCCGGACGGCCACCGAACTCGCCGCGCAGACCGGCCTCACGCCGAGCGCCATGAGCTACCACCTGCGCGCCCTGCAGAAGTGGGGCATCGTGGTGCCGGCAGCCACTGCCGGCGACGCGCGGGAGCGCCGCTGGAAGGCCGCGGGTACCGACTTCACCATCAACTCCGGCGGAGGAGTGGCGAGCCCCGAGTTTGCCGTGCTGGACCTCGAACTGGACGCCTACCGCCGGCGCGTCAACGCGTACGCCAGGACCCGCGACGAGCAGCGCCGGCGCGGCGACGCGGCGGACGGGCCTTCCTCCGTGGTGCTGGCCAGCAACCTGCTCTACCTGACGCCGGCCCAGCGGGCAGAGCTGAACAACCGGCTCTTCGACCTGCTGCGGGACTACGAACTGGACGATCCGGATCAGGTCCCCGAAGGGGCCGTGCGGATGGCGACCATGTGGTCGATGATCCCGGATGACCGCGGACAGCCCCCGGCGAACCCTTCTGACAGCCCTCCCGAAAGTTCCGCCTGACAGCATCCCGGGGCGCCTTTGCGGCGTCCTGCGAACGGACGCCGGGCGGAGGTTCATTACGTCCGGAAGTCGGGCCCGGGAGCCCGCCGTTTCAGGCTGGATGCGCGGGAATCCGCAAAATATGGTGAACTAGGCGGGTATGGGCGCATCTGCCCGAGCAACCTTTTTCTGTAGGAGCACCGTGCCAAGCAAGGCCAAAACCGGCAAGAAACTCGTGATTGTGGAGTCTCCCGCCAAGAGCAAGACCATCGCCAAGTACCTCGGCGAGGGCTTCATCGTGGAGGCCTCCATTGGTCACATCCGGGACCTCCCGCAGCCCTCGGAACTGCCGGCGGAACTGAAGAAGACCTCGGTGGGCAAGTTCGCCGTCGACATTGATAACGACTTCAAGCCGTACTACGTGGTGTCACCGGACAAGAAGAAAAAGGTCGCCGAACTCAAGGCCCAGCTCAAAGATGCTGACGCTCTCTATCTCGCAACCGATGGGGACCGCGAGGGCGAGGCCATCGCGTGGCACCTGCTGGAAGTGCTCAAGCCCAAGGTGCCGGTCTACCGCATGACCTTCGGTGAAATCACCAAGGAAGCCATCCACCGCGCCATGGACAACCTGCGCGACGTCGACCAGGACCTCGTGGACGCGCAGGAAACCCGCCGTGTGCTGGACCGGCTCTACGGCTACGAGATCTCCCCGGTGCTGTGGCGCAAGGTGGCCCGCGGACTCTCCGCCGGCCGCGTGCAGTCCGTCGTGACCCGCATGGTGGTGGACCGCGAGCGTGAGCGGATGGCCTTCAAGGCGGCCTCCTACTGGGACCTGACCGGCCAGTTCGGCGCAGGGTCCGGTTCGTTCAAGGCCAAACTGGCCATGGTCGACGGCGCCAAGGTCGCCAGCGGCCGCGACTTCAACGACAGCGGCGAGCTCACCTCGCGCAACGCCGTGCACCTCAACGAGGAACTCGCCACCTCCCTCGCCGCCGGCCTGCAGGACGCCGATTTCCGCGTCCGCTCCGTCGACACCAAGCCGTACACCCGCCGCCCGGCCGCGCCGTTCACCACCTCCACGCTGCAGCAGGAAGCCGGCCGCAAGCTGCGCTTCTCCTCCAAGAGCACCATGCAGGTGGCCCAGCGGCTGTACGAAAACGGCTACATCACCTATATGCGTACGGACTCCTCCGCGCTGAGCAACGAGGCCGTCACGGCCGCCAGGCGCCAGGCCTCCGAGCTGTACGGCCCCGAGTACGTCCCGGCGTCCCCGCGCGTCTACAGCGGCAAGGCAGCCAACGCGCAGGAGGCCCACGAGGCCATCCGTCCCGCCGGCGACTCCTTCCGCACCCCGGCCCAGGTGGCCAAGCAGCTCTCCGGCGACGAGTTCCGCCTTTATGAACTGATCTGGAAGCGCACCGTCGCCTCGCAGATGGCCGACGCCAAGGGCTCCACCGCCACGATCCGCCTCGGCGCGGTCACCGTCGGTGGCGCTGCCGAGCGCCGCGACGCCGAGTTCTCGGCCTCCGGCACCGTCATCACCTTCCCCGGCTTCCTCGCCGCCTACGAGGAAGGCAAGGATGAAAGCCGCGGCGATGAGGACTCCGAGGAAGCCCGCCGGCTGCCCAACGTGGCCAAGGACGACGCGCTCACCGCCTCGGAGATCGTCGCCGTCGGACACGAGACCTCCCCGCCGCCGCGCTTCACGGAAGCGTCGCTGACCGCCGAGCTGGAAAAGAAGGGCATCGGCCGCCCGTCCACCTACGCCTCCACCATCTCCACCATCCAGGACCGCGGCTACGTCCGGAAGCAGGGCTCGGCGCTGGTCCCGAGCTGGATTGCGTTCTCCGTGATCCGGCTGCTCGAACAGCACTTCCACGACTACGTCGACTACGAGTTCACCGCCGACATGGAAGCGGACCTCGACAAGATCGCCAACGGCCAGGCGCAGGGACCGGCCTGGCTCAAGCACTTCTACTTCGGCGAGGACTCCGAGCCCGGCCTGCTGAGCATCGTCAACAACCTCGGCGAGATCGACGCCCGCGAAATCAACTCCATTCCCATCACCGAGGGCATCACGCTGCGGGTCGGGAAGTTCGGCCCCTACCTGGAAAGCTCCGTCCCGACGGTCGATCCGAAGACCGGCGAAGTGGTTGAGGCTGCCCGCGCCAACGTCCCCGAAGACCTGGCACCGGATGAGCTGACCGCGGCCAAGGCCGTGGAGCTCATGGAAACAGCCGCCCCGGAAGAGCGCGTGCTCGGCGCGGACCCTCACACCGGGCACACCGTCGTCGCCAAGAACGGCCGCTACGGCGCCTACGTCACCGAGGTCATCCCGGAAATGACCGAGGAACAGCTCGCCAACCAACCGGTGGAGTACTACAAGAACGGCAAGCCCAAGCCGCCGAAGAAACCCGTGAAGGCCAAGCCCCGCACTGGCTCGCTGTTCGCGTCGATGAGCGTGGACACCATCACCCTGGACGAGGCCCTGCAGCTCATGAGCCTGCCCCGGGTGCTCGGCCAGGACGCCGACGGCAACCCGATTACGGTGCAAAACGGCCGCTTCGGCCCGTACCTGAAAAAGGGCACGGACTCCCGGTCCATCGGCTCGGAAGAGGAAATCTTCACGATCACGCTGGAGCAGGCCCTGGAAATCTACTCGCAGCCGAAGCAGCGCGGTGCCCGTTCCGCCGTCCCGCCGCTGGCAGAATTCGGCCCGGACCCGGTGTCGGAGAAGAACATCGTGGTGAAGGAAGGCCGCTTCGGCCCGTACATCACCGACGGCGTCACCAACATCACCGTGCCGCGCTCCACCTCGCTGGAGGAGCTCACCCGGGAACAGGCCGTGGAACTCCTCGCGGAGAAGCGCGCCAAGGGCCCGGTCAAGCGCACGACGACGGCGCGCAAGCCGCCGGCCCGCAAGGCCGCCGCCAAGAAGTAGGGGGTGCCGGGGACGAGTTAGGAATTGCGGACCCGGGCACAACGTGATCGAGTAGGAGCATGACTGAACAGCCCGATCACTTGGACCTCCAGCCGCTGAACGACCTCGAAGAGAAGCTTGCCCGGGGGGAGGAGCCGGACGCCAACCCCGTTGACGTCATCCTGGCCTTCCTCAACAACGAGGTGTACATCGTCAGCTCCGATGTGCTCGAAGGAGCCGATTCCCAGGTCGAGCCCCTGGTGCTGGCCAACTCCGCGGGGAAGCCCGTCCTCGCCGTGTTCTCCCACCCCAGCCGCGTCACCGAGCAGTACCTGGCCGCCGCCCCCAACGTGCTCGGCACCCAGGGTGCCGCGATCCTCGGAAACCTTGGCGACGATCTCGGCATGGTCATCAACCCCGGCGCAGCCTTCGGCTTCGAGATCGATCCGGAAGGCGTGGGGAACATCCGCCGCGACTTCAAGCCTTCCGACGAGCCGGATGAGGCCGCCAGCGAGGCAGGACAGCCCTAAAACGATGCTCGGGGCGCGGCCGGCCCGTTAGGCGGGCCGCGTTCCCGGGGGAATAATGGCCGTATGCGTCTTGGCGTCCTCGATATTGGCTCAAATACAGTCCACCTCCTGCTCGTGGACGCCCATCCTGGTGCGCGCCCTGTGCCATTCGCCTCGCACAAACGCCCGCTGTCCCTCGTGCAGTACCTCGAGAGCGACGGCAGCATCAACGACGCCGGCCAGCATGAGCTGATCGAGTTTGTCCTCGAAGCGTGGGAATTCGCGGCCAAGCACAAGGCCGAGGACCTGCTGGCGTTCTGTACCTCAGCCATCCGCGAGGCCACCAACGGGTCCGCCGTGCTGGCCCGCGTCAAGCATGAGACCACCGTGACGCTCCGGGAACTGACCGGCAGCGAAGAGGCCTCGATGACGTTCTTCGCCGTCCGCCGCTGGTACGGCTGGGGCGCGGGGCCGATGCTGAACCTGGACATCGGCGGAGGTTCCTTCGAAATGGCCTACGGGGAGGATGAACTCCCCGAACTCGCGACGTCGGTCCCGCTCGGGGCGAGCCGCCTCACCCGGGACTGGCTGCAGGAGGACCCGCCCTCGGCCAAGAGTGTCAAAGACCTTCGCCGCTATATCCGGACCACGCTCAAGCCGGTGGTGCGCGACTTCGCCAAGCTCGGCAAGGCCAACCACGTGGCAGGCACCTCCAAGACCTTCCGCTCGCTGGCCCGCATCGCCGGGGCCGCACCCAGCGGCGCCGGGCCCTACGTCAAGCGGGAATTGTTTGCCACGGACCTGGGACTGTGGGCGCAGCGCATCTCTGCCATGGAGGTGGAGGACCGGCTGAACCTGCCCGGCGTTTCCGAAGCCCGCGCCCCCCAGCTTCTGGCTGGCGCCCTGGTGGCCGAAGCGGCGCTGGAAATGTTTGAGTTTCCGAGCATGGAGATCTGCCCCTGGGCCCTCCGCGAGGGTCTGATCCTCCGCCGGCTGGATCAGCTGGTCATCGAGGGTCCGCTGGAGCCAGCCCCCCACGTCACCCGGTCCGGCCACCCCGCCGAGCCGCAGTCACCGGACCCGGAGTCACCCGACGCCAAGAAGCCCCAGTCAGCGGACGCCCGGTGAGCGATCCGCAGGGGCCTGATTCCCGGCGAGGGAGTGTCGATCCGGACGCAGGCCGTTCGTCTGGAAGGTGAGAGGCCGGTAAGGAACCGGCCGTGTCGTCAAGGAGGACAACACCATGGCACAGTACCTGCTCAGCGTTTACCAGCCCGTGGGCCCCGCCCCCGCCCCGGAAATCCTTGAGCCCATCATGCAGGACCTCGAGGCCTTGAACCGCGAAATGAAAGCCGCCGGGGCCTGGGTGTTCGCCGCCGGACTCCATCCCACCGAAACCGCCACGGTCGTGCGGCAGCAGGGCTCCGAGGTGCTCATCACGGACGGTCCCTTCGCTGAGGCCAAGGAGCATCTGGGCGGGTTCGCCGTCATCGAGGCCGAGGATCTCGACGCCGCGCTCGGCTGGGCCGGCAAGCTGGCGCGCGCCACGACCCTTCCCATCGAAGTACGGCCGATCCAGCACTAGGCGCCGCATGCGGGAGGGGACCGCGCATTAACTGCGAAGGCACCGGCCGTCCGCTGCGGGAAAATGGGGGAAACCCGCTGCAGACGACCGGTGCCGGGCAGGCATCCGCATGCCTGCTGCATCACTCGCACCCTCAATGAGGTAACCACTACGTTAGTCACGGAGTTTGTGAAGACGCTGACCTGAGGATGTGAGCTGGCTGTGAATCAGGCCGGACTGCAATGATGGGGGCATGAGCAACCGAATCGCATTCCTGGGCTGTGGATCAATGAACGAGGCCATCCTTGGCGGACTGATCGCGGGCGGCGCTGACCCCGCGGACATCGTCGCCACGGTCCGGCGCGCCGAACGAGCCGATGAACTCGCCAAACGGCATCCGGGGATCACGGCCATCGCCGGCGCCGAAGAGCCGGAGAACAACAAGCAGGCCGCCACCGGCGCCGACGTCGTAATCCTGGGCGTGAAGCCCGTGGGCATCGCGGACCTGGCCCGCGAGATCGGCGATTCGCTGGCACCGGACACAATCGTCATCAGCGTCGCTGCCGCCGTGTCGCTGGCGCAGCTGGAAGCGGCCCTGCCGGCCGGCCAGCCCGTGATCAGGACCATGCCCAACACCCCGGCGAAGCTGGGCCGCGGCGTCGTGTCCGTGTCGCCGGGCACGCATTGCTCCCCGGCGCAGCTCCAGCTGGCCAAGGACATCCTGGCGGCCGCCGGCACCGTCGTCGAGATTCCCGAGCACCAGGTCGACGCGCTGTCCGCGATCAGCGGCTCAGGCCCGGCGTACGCGTTCTACCTGGCCGAGGCCATGGCGGACGCCGGCGTCGAACTGGGGCTTGACCGTGAGCTGTCGCAGCTGATTGCCCGGGAAACCGTCGCCGGGGCAGGCTTTATGCTCGCTGAGCCTGGCGTCGATCCGGCAGCGCTGCGCAAGGCCGTCACCAGCCCCAACGGCACCACCGAACGCGCCATCGCCACCTTTGACGCGCGCGGCCTGCCCGCGATTATCGCCGACGGCGCCCGCGCCGCCGCCGAACGGGCAGCGGAGATCACCACGCAGCTCGGCTAGCCCAACGGAGGTGCACCCATGACGCAGACCGGACCGGGTGGCAGGATAGGACCCATGGAACTGCACATCACAGGGGATCCCACGGCGGACAAACTACTCGGCGATGACACGTTTGCCCTGCTCACCGGCATGCTGCTTGACCAGCAGGTGACCATGGAATCGGCCTTTGCCGGTCCCGAAAAGATCCGGACGCGCATCGGGTCCATGGACCCCGCCGCGATCGCCGGATACGATCCGCAAGCGTTCGTCGAGGTGTTCAGAGAACGCCCGGCCGTCCACCGGTTCCCCGGATCAATGGCCGGCCGCGTCCAAGCACTTGCCGAGACGGTGCACAGTGACTGGAACGGCGATGCTTCTGCCATCTGGACCCAGGGCGACCCCGACGGCCAGGAGGTGCTGCGCCGGCTCAAGGCGTTGCCGGGATTCGGCGAGCAAAAGGCGAAGATCTTCCTGGCGCTGCTGGGAAAGCAGTGTGGACTTCAAGCTGAGGGCTGGCGCGAGGCCGCCGGCCACTACGGGCAGGAGAACGCCTTCCTGTCCGTCGCTGACATTGTGGATCCGGAGTCGCTGAGCAAGGTGCGGGCCAGCAAGCAGGCAAGCAAGGCCGCCGCGAAGGCGGCGAAGACCGCCGGGCCCTGATCCTGCGGTAGCTAAGCCAGCGACCCCGGTGCGCTACGGCCGGGCGGCGAACCTCTCCAGCAGGTCCACATGACCGGAAACAATGAGCATGTCCCGTGAGGAAACCTTCGTCTCCGCCCGGGCGTAGGTGAAGTCCTCGCCCGGGGACTTCACGCCCACAATCGTTACCCCGTACTTGGACCGGACCTTGGACTCGTCAAGGGTGAAGCCCACGGTTTCACGCGGCGGATACATTTTCACGATCGCGAAGTCGTCGTCGAACGCGATGAAGTCCAGCATGCGGCCGGAGACCAGGTGCGCGGCGCGGACACCGGCGTCGGCCTCCGGGTAGATCACGTGGTTGGCACCGATCCGGGTCAGGATCTTGCCGTGCGAGGGGGTGATGGCCTTGACCCACAGGTGCTCGATGCCGAGGTCCACGAGGTTCACGGTGATCAGCACCGAGGACTCGATGGAGGTGCCCACGCCGACGACGGCGGAGCTGAACTCCTGCGCGCCGAGCTGGCGGAGCGCATCGATGTTGGTGGCGTCGGCCTCGACGACGTGCGTCAGGACGCCGGACCATTTTTGCACCAGGTTCCGGTCGCGTTCGATGGCCAGCACCTCGCGGCCCTGTTTGACCAGCTGTTCTGCGGTGGAGGCGCCGAAACGGCCCAGGCCGATCACCAGCACGGGGGCGTTGTGGGCGGGGCGGTTGACGGCGCCTGAGGAACTAGCCAATGATCGGTCTCTCTTCCGGGTAGTGGTACAGCTGGCGGCGCTGGCGCAGGGCCAGTGCAGCGGCAAGGGTGACGGTCCCGACGCGCCCTGCGAACATCAGGACGGTGAGGACGTAGACGCCCGACGGCGGGAGCTCGGCACTGAGGTTCGTGCTGAGGCCGACAGTGGCGAACGCTGAAATGGTTTCGAAGAGCACCCGGTCCAGGGACGCCCCGCTGATCTGGAGCAGGAGCATGGCCGACACGGCGACCAGTGTGGCACCGGCGACGATGACCGAGATGGCCACCCGCATGGTCCCCTCCGGGATGGTCCGGCCGTACACCTTGACATCGGAGTCACCCCGGGCCTCGGCCAGGATCGCCAGGAACATCACGGCGATGGTGGTCACCTTGATGCCGCCGGCGGTCGACGCCGAGCCGCCGCCGGCGAACATGAGGGCGTCGGTCAGGAGCATGGTCGTGGAATCCATCTGGTTCTGGTCCACCAGGTTGAAGCCGCCGGAACGGGTCATCACGGACGCGAACAGCGAATGGATGACCTTGTCCGCGACGTTCATACCGCCGATGGTCCTCAGGTTCTCCCATTCCATCAGCCCCCACAGCAGCGTGCCGGCCGCCAGCAGGATCAGCGAGACCTGGATGGTCAGCTTGGTGTGCAGGTTCCATTTCTTCCAGTTCAGCCCGTTCTGCTGCAACACCATCACCACGGGGAAACCCAGGCTGCCGAGGAAGACGCCCACCATCAGCGGGACGAGGATCCACAAATCTGTCTCGTAGGGCACGATCCCGTCCGAGTGCGGGGTGAAGCCGGCGTTGTTGAAGGCCGAAATCGAATAGAACACCCCGTGCCAGACGGACTGGCCGAAGCTTTCGCCCAGGGTCAGGAACCGCGGGATCAGCGTCAGCGCGAGGGTGCTTTCGATCACCACCGAGGTGACGATGACGATCCGCAGCAGGGTGCCCACCTCGCCGAGGCGGCCGGCGTTCATGGCCTCCTGGGCGATCAGCTTGCCGCGGACACCCAGCTTCTTGCTCACCATGAGGGCGAGCAGCGAGGCAAGGGTCAGGGTGCCCAGGCCGCCGACGAAGATGCCAATCAGAATGACGAGCTGGCCGAAAAAGGACCAGTGCGCGGCCGTGGACACCACGGTCAGGCCGGTCACGCAGACGGCGGACACGGCAGTGAACAGCGCCTGGTGCAGCGGCGTGAAATCCCCGGTGGCCGAGGAGACCGGCAGGGACAGCAGGGCCGTGAAAACCAGGATCACCATGCCGAACGCGGAGAGCGCGAGCCGGGCCGGGGACGTGTTGGCGATGTTGTCGATGAAGTCGCGAAGGCGTGTGAAGATCCACAGGCCTTCCCGCTCCGGTGCGCCGGGGTGCCAGTTTGCCGGGCTCTTGGACCTCGACTGGCTCTGCGTCATGTGTGGCTTATCCTCGCTTGAAACTGCTTCCTTCAGTAGTAAACCACTAAACCCCGCGCAATGACGGGGGAAAGGCGCCCCGCGCTCGGGTAGCCTGTGATTGATGACATACCTGCCGGGGCTCGCAAAGACCGCACTGCCAACGACGGTGGTGTGGGATCCCGCCATGACGGCCTACAACTTCGGCCACAGCCACCCGATGGCCCCGGAGCGGATGGAACTCACCGCCAGGCTGGCCGGAAGCCTCGGTCTGCTGGATCTGGAGCACGTCACGGTTTCGGCCCCGGACGTCGCCAGCGACGCGGAGCTGAGCACGGTCCACAGCCCGGAGTTCGTCGCCGCCGTGCGGCGCGTGAGCGCGGATCCGGGGACCCCGGACCTGGAGCGCGGCCTCGGCACCGAGGATGACCCGGCGTTCGCCGGCATGCACGAGGCCAGTGCCAGGCTGGCCGGCGGCTCGCTGCTGGCCGCCGCCGCCATCCTGGACGGCAGCGCCGTCCGGGCGGTGAACTTCGGCGGGGGCATGCACCATGCGGCCCGCGAACGCGCGAGCGGCTTCTGCATCTACAACGACGCCGCCCTCGCCATCCAGCGGCTGCTCGACGGCGGCATGCAGCGTGTCGTGTACATCGACATCGACGCCCACCACGGCGACGGAACGCAGAGCATTTTCTGGGACGATCCGCGGGTCCTGACGATTTCCCTGCACGAGACGGGGCTGACCCTGTTCCCGGGCACGGGCTACGCCAACGAGATCGGCGGCCCCAACGCCCAGGGCAGCGCCGTGAACGTGGCGCTGCCGGCCGGCACCGGCGACGGCGGCTGGCTCCGCGCCTTCCATGCCGTCGTACCGCAGCTCGTGGGGGCCTTCGAACCCGAGGTCATCGTGAGCCAGCACGGCTGCGACTCCCACCGGCTGGACCCGCTCACCCACCTGAACATCAGCGTCGACGGCCAGCGGGAGGCCGCCACCGCCATCGGCAACCTCGCAGCCCGCTACTGCGACAACCGCTGGATCTCCACCGGCGGAGGGGGCTACAACGTCATCACCGTGGTGCCGAGGTCGTGGAGCCACCTGATCGCGATCGCTGCCGGGCGCCCTGTCCCGTTGCGCACCCCCGTGCCGGAGGACTGGCGCAGCTATGTCAAGGAAAAATACGGGGCCAAGTACGGCGTCGACGCACCGGAGATGATGGGCGACGACGTCGACCTCTGGTGGCGCTCGTGGGAAGTCGGCTTCGACCCGAACGATGAAGTGGACCGGACGGTCATGGCCACCCGCAAGGAAGTTTTCCCGCTCTACGGGCTGGACCCCTGGTTCGACTAGGTAGCCGGCAGTTGCGGCTAACCTGCGGACGGCTGGGGACTGGGCTTTTCGGTCTGGAACACGACCCCCGCCGCGCCAATGATCCAGCCCAGCAGCGAGAGCGAGAACGCCCCGATCAAGTCGGTGGACGCGGTGCCCTTAACGAGCCACACACCGAGTACCAGCATCCCGATCACGAGGTACACCATCAAGGCCGTGATGACCCGGCCGGACAGCTTTGTGGTGATCCCGCCGGCGTCGAAGATGCCTTCGCTGGCCTGTCCGGCGGACCCGCCGCCGGCCTGTTCCTCCCGGCGCACCTCGGCCATGGTGAAGCCGAGCGCGGAGGCCGTCAGCGAGCTCAGCGACGTGGACAGCGCCCCGGCGGCACAAACGACGGCGCCGTTCAGCTTGGGCGGCGTGCCCGGGACCTCCGGGAGGAACACCCAGACCTGGATCAGCACGTTGCCCCAGACGATCACGAAGAGGGCCAGGAACACGGCAGCGATGATGTTGAACAGCTGTTTCCGGAAGATGTCGCCCATGGTCGTGCACTCCTCTGCGTCGGCAGGCTGCGGCCCCACCCGCCGGGCAGGCGGTGGGTCCCGTTCTAGCACCGCGCCGGGTACGGGGCAATGCCCGGCGCATGCAGTCAGGGCCGCAATTAGTGGATGCCATCCGGCGTATATGTCGCTAGTGTGGAGGACATGGTGACAGACGACGTATTTGCCGTCATTGCTGAGGCAACCCGGCGTGACATTCTGGTATCCCTCCGCAAGGGGGACAAAGCAGTGGGGGAGCTGGTCCAGGAGCTCGAGGCCAGCCAGCCCACCATTTCCAAGCATCTGAAAGTGCTCCGCGAAGCGGACCTGGTGAGTATGCGTGCCCAGGGCCAGAAGCGCTACTACACGCTCAACCCCAAGCCGCTGGCCGGGATCATCAGCTGGCTGGAGACGTTCGACGTCGGCGGTGCCGCCACAGCCGAAACGTCACCGGCGCGGACGGCCGAACCCCGGCTCCAGCCCGTCCCGGACACGCTGGCCGCAGAGGCCACCGCGAACTCGTCGGATGCCACGGCGCCTGCGGTCCCGGCCGCGGTGCTCGCCGGCCGGCCTGCCGGCAGCCCGCTGAGCCCCGCCGTCGTCCTCCCGGTCGGCACGGCAGGCGAGGACAAGATGCCGCAGCAGATCGGCCGTACCGTCGGCCGCGCCGCGACCCGGGCCGCTGATCTCCTGGCCAGCCTGCCGAAGTTCGGCCGCAAGAAGTAGCGACGCCCCGGCCCGAGCCCCTGTTCCCGTCATACGGTGGCGCCCACCGGCTCTCGAATAGAAATCCCTCCCCGCCCGGTGCAACCATGGAAAGGCTTGTTTGCTGCGCCCGATGAGTGGCGCCAAGGTTGAGGAGTTGCAATGGACGCACGGCTTGAAACGATCCGGGACACGGTACTGGCACGGAATCCCGGCGAAGGGGAGTTCCACCAGGCAGTCACCGAGGTCTTCGAAAGCCTCGGACCGGTGCACGACCGCCACCCGGAGTTCATGGAAGGCGCAGTCCTCGAACGGCTCTGCGAGCCCGAACGGCAGATCATCTTCCGGGTCCCGTGGGTCGACGACGCCGGCCGCTTCCAGATCAACCGCGGCTTCCGGGTGGAGTTCAACTCGGCGCTGGGGCCTTTCAAGGGCGGCCTGCGTTTCCACCCCTCGGTGAACCTGGGCATCGTGAAGTTCCTCGGCTTCGAGCAGATCTTCAAGAATGCCCTCACCGGCATGCCGATCGGCGGCGGCAAGGGCGGCTCCGACTTCGACCCCCGCGGACGCTCGGACGCTGAGATCATGCGCTTCTGCCAGTCCTTCATGACGGAGCTGTACCGCCACATCGGCGAGTACACGGACGTCCCGGCCGGGGACATCGGGGTCGGCGGCCGCGAAATCGGCTACCTCTTCGGGCAGTACAAGCGGATCACCAACCGCTACGAATCCGGGGTCCTCACCGGCAAGGGCATCTCATGGGGAGGCTCGCTGGTGCGGCCCGAAGCCACCGGCTACGGCACCGTGATCTTCACCCAGGAAATGCTCAAGACCCGCGGCCAGTCCTTCGACGGCCAGCGCGTGGTGGTCTCCGGCTCCGGCAACGTCGCCATCAACGCCATCGCCAAGGCCCAGGGGCTCGGCGCCACGGTGGTGGCCTGCTCCGATTCCTCCGGCTACATCGTGGATGAGGCCGGAGTCGACGTCGGGCTGTTGCGCCAGATCAAGGAGGTCGAGCGCGGACGGCTCAAGGACTACGAGGCCCGGCGTTCCAACGTCACGTACGTCGACGGCGGCTCCGTGTGGGACCTCGACGCGACCGTTGCGCTGCCGTGTGCCACGCAGAACGAGCTCGACGGCGACGCTGCCGCCAGGCTCGTCCGCAACGGACTGCTGGCGGTGGGGGAGGGAGCCAACATGCCCTCGACCCGGGACGCCGTCGCGGTGTTCCAGGACTCCGGCATCCTCTTCGGACCGGGCAAGGCCGCAAACGCGGGCGGCGTGGCCACGTCGGCGCTGGAGATGCAGCAGAACGCCAGCCGCGATTCCTGGTCCTTCGCGCACACCGAGGAACGGCTCACCGAGATCATGGTCGGCATCCACGACCGCTGCGCCGCGACGGCGGCGGAGTACGGGGACCCGGGGAACTATGTGCTGGGCGCCAACATCGGCGGCTTCGTGAAGGTGGCCGACGCGATGCTCGCCCAGGGGCTCATCTAGGACTGGACTTCCGCGCGCGACCCGCGCTGCGGGCTACTTCTTGAGCAGCCGCACGTGGTCCGGCGTCAGCTCCGAGATCCGGCTGACGCCCAGCAGGGCCATGGTGCGGAGCATGTCCTTTTCCAGGATCTCGATGGCCCGGTCCACGCCGGCCCGTCCGCCGGCCATCAGCCCGTAGAGGTAGGCGCGGCCGATCAGCGTGAAGTCGGCGCCCAGGGCCAGGGCCGCGATGATGTCCGCGCCGCTCATGATGCCGGTGTCCAGGATGATGGCCGCGTCGCTGTTGTCCGCCTTGAGCGCCGCCGAGACCTCCGGGAGCAGGTGGAACGGGATTGGGGCGCGGTCCAGTTGGCGTCCGCCGTGGTTGGACAGCACCACGCCGTCGGCGCCGTGGTCCACCACTTTGCGGGCGTCCTCGACGGTCTGGATGCCCTTGACGACGAGCTTGCCTTTCCATGTGTCCCGCAGCCAGTCGAGGTCCTCGAACGTGAGCGTCGGGTCGAACATGGAGTTGATCAGGTCCGCGACGGTTCCGGTGTAGCGCGAGAGCGAGGCGAAGGTCAGCGGCTCGTGGGTGAGGAAGTTGAACCACCACGCCGGCCGGTAGGAGGCGTCCAGGACGGTCTTGAGCGTCAGGGCCGGCGGGATGGTCATGCCGTTGCGGACGTCGCGGAGCCTGGCCCCGGCGACGGCGGTGTCCACGGTGACCATGAGGGTGTCGTTGCCTGCCTTGGCCGCGCGCTCGATCAGCTCCAGCGAGCGGTCCCGGTCCGTCCACAGGTAGAGCTGGAACCAGTTCCGGCCGTCCGGGGCGGCAGCGGCCACGTCCTCGATGGAGGCCGTGCCCATCGTGGAAAGCGTGTACGGGATGCCGGCGGCCGCAGCGGCCTGGGAGCCGGCGTATTCGCCCTCGGACTGCATCATGCGGGTGAAGCCCGTGGGCGCGATGCCCACCGGCAGCCGGGAGGGCTTGCCCAGGATCTGCGTGCCGAGGTCCACCCGGGAAACGTCGCGCAGGATGCCGGGGCGGAACTCGATGTCCAGGAAAGCCTGGCGGGCGCGGCGCAGCGTGATCTCGGCTTCGGCCGCGCCGTCGGTGTAGTCGAACGGTGCCTGCGGTGTGCGGCGCTTGGCCATGTCCCGGAGGTCCCAGATGGTGCTGGCCTGGCGCAGCCTGGCGGCCCGGCTGAACTCGGGCTTCTTGAACTGCATCAGCGGGGCGAGGTCCGAGTACCTGGGGACGCGGCGCTTGAGGGCTGCGGGAATGATCCCCGGGGTGGCCGCGGCGGGGTGGCTGCCCGCGCCGGTGTCTTCCGGCTGGGTGGGCGACTCGGGGTTGCCGGGCTCGATTGTCTGCGTCATTGCTGCCTCCGGGCAGGGTCTCGTGTTCCTGGATGTCGGGATCCCCGCCGGGCTGCAACCTAAAACTCAGCCACCGGGGAGTGTGGTCCAACCACAGTCTAGGCGTGTGGTCCATCCACATCAAGTAGGATTGGACCATGCGTACCCACCAGCTTGTCCTGCAGTGGATCGAGGGCCAGCTCTCCAGCGGCCAGCTCGCCCTGGGCGGACGGCTCCCGGCCGAGCGGACTCTCGCCGAGCAGCTCCAGGTCTCCCGGACGTCCGTGCGCGAGGCCATTCGGGTCCTTGAGGCCATGGGAGTGCTCCGGGCGGGGGTGGGCTCGGGCCCGGAGGCGGGGACCGTCGTCATCGCCGACCCGACCGCGGCGCTGGGCGCAGCGCTTCGGCTGCACGTCGCCACCTCGCACCTGCCCGTCAAGGACATCGTGGAGACGCGCGTGCTGCTGGAATCCTGGGCCGCTTCCCGGGCAAGCCCGGAGTCGCCGGCGCTCGCCGAGGCCGCCCGGCTGCTGGAGCACATGGACACCTGCGCCGAGACGGAGAAGTTCCTGGCCCTGGATGTGCGGTTCCACCTGGCGCTGGCGGATGCCGCGGGCAACGCCGTGGTCAGCGCCATGATGGGCTCACTGCGCGAAGCCATCCAGGACTATGCCGGCCGGCTGACCGGAAACCTCCCCGACTGGGACGCCACGGCGGCGCGGCTCCGTACTGAACACCGGGATATCCTGGCGGCCATCACCAGCGGCGACGGCGGCCGCGCGGCGCAACTCGTTGCCGACCACATCGAGGGCTACTACGCGGAGGCCGGCGTGGGCTCCGGGGCCTGATCCGCCTCCCAGGGCCGGAATGTTACGTCCCGGATTTTGCCGCGGCTGCGGTCCCCGGGCTATCGTCGAGCTATGACTAACCGTTGGTATGCGTATTTTTCGTTGGCTCTGGAGGGGCCCGCGTCGAACTGACACGCATCCAACCTTCCTTCAGAGCCAACAGGGCAGAGATCATTCTCTGCCCTTCGCCATTTCCCGGCGGGTTCTGACCAGGGCCCGCTCCGCACCCCGGAACAGGACCCGCACATGAGCATCGAAGCAGCCCCCGAATCCCAGCAGTCCACCTCTAACCTGCGCGTCAGCGAGTTTACCCCGCTGCCGACCCCGCAGGACATCGCCGCGGAGCTGCCGCTGGACGCCGGCCTGGCCGACGTCGTGGCCCGGGGCCGGGACGAGGTCCGCGCCATCATGGACGGGGTCGATGACCGCTTGCTCGTCATTGTGGGCCCCTGCTCCATCCACGATCCCAAGGCCGGCCTCGAGTACGCCCGCCGGCTGGTCAGCCAGGCCGAAAAGCACAAGGAAGACCTGCAGATCGTGATGCGGGCGTACTTCGAAAAGCCACGCACCACGGTGGGCTGGAAAGGCCTGATCAACGATCCCCGGCTTGACGGCAGCCACGACATCGCTGCCGGGCTGCGTGCCTCGCGCCTCTTCCTGCAGCAGGTCACCGCGCTGGGCCTGCCCGCCGGCACCGAGTTCCTCGAACCCATCAGCCCGCAGTACATGGCGGACCTTGTCTCCTGGGGCGCCATCGGTGCCCGCACCACCGAAAGCCAGATCCACCGCCAGCTGGCGTCGGGCCTGTCCATGCCGATCGGGTTCAAGAACGGGACCGACGGCGACCTGCAGGTCGCGCTCGACGCGTGCAGCGCCGCCGGGGCAGCCCAGGCGTTCCTGGGGATCGACGGCGAGGGCCGTGCCGCCCTGGTCTCCACCGCAGGCAACCCTGACACGCACATCATCCTCCGCGGCGGCCGCAAGGGACCCAACTACTCCGCCCCCGACATCGAGGCCACCACCGCCAAGCTCGCCGCCAAGCAGCTCAACCCGCGGCTGATCGTTGATGCGAGCCACGCCAACAGTGGCAAGAACCACCACCGGCAGGCTGAAGTCGCCTTCGAAATCGGCGCCCAACTGGAGGGGGGCGGCAGCTCGGCGGGAGCCATTGCCGGCGTCATGCTGGAGAGCTTCCTCGTTGGCGGGGCGCAAAACCTCGATGTCGCCGAGCACGCCGCCGGATCGGACGAGCTCGTCTACGGCCAGAGCGTGACGGATGCCTGCATGGACTGGGATGTCACGGCATCCGTCCTGGCGCAACTTGCGGCCTCCGCGCGTGTTCGCCGTACCCGCGGGTAAGAGCCTCGGCGGTCAGGCGGAGCCGGAGGAAATCCTGCCTGGAGGCCCGGAGATTCCCGCGCAGCTCTTTCACATTGGCATCATCAGCCCCTAGAGTATCTATCACATGGTTGTTTGATGGCTCAGCATCGGCACACCGCCATGTCGTTCAGATGGGGCTGCCGTTCGCTTGAGTAAAGGAATAGGGAAATGTCTTCGGAGGCTAACTTCTCCAATGCGCGCTTCTTGACCGTGGCTGAGGTCGCGGATGTGATGCGCGTGTCCAAAATGACCGTGTACCGTCTTGTTCATTCCGGCGAGATGCCGGCTGTCCGTTTCGGGCGCTCCTACCGGGTGCCGGAAACCGCCGTCGAGCAGTACCTCAAGGGTGCTGTAGTCGACGGGCACACGGAAACAGCCTGATTCTTCGCGTCTTGTACGCCGGAATAACAATCTGCAGGCGCCCAGCGCGGCCTGCGGTCGTGGTGTGCCCCCGTTAGGCGGTACCCTGTTAAGGAACGTTTTACGTCATTGTAAGAACCTGTCAGTTGTACAGTCTGCTGCTTAGCCCGCGGACCCTTTCCAACAGGCAGGTACTGCATCTAGCCGGTAAGGAACTTTCGTGGGTTCAGTTATTAAGAAGCGTCGCAAGCGTATGGCCAAGAAGAAGCACCGCAAGCTGCTTCGCAAGACGCGCCACCAGCGTCGCAATAAGAAGTAGAGATACTTCACATCATGTGAATGCCCGTTGCCTTCCAGGCAGCGGGCATTTTCTTTGGCTTCGCCGCGGGTGCGGACGCGCGTGCGGGCGACGGGCGACGCGCGGTCCGGCTGACGACGCTCGTTCGGACGGGCGACGCACTTTCGGACCAGGGACGCGCTTTCGGACCGTCGACTCGCGTTTGGGCCGGCGCTACGCGGATCCGCGTAGCGCTTGGCAGGAAGCGTAGCGCCCGGCCGAAAGCGTAGCGGAAAGAGGCGGGCGAGCTGGCGTGCGGGTCAGACCGTGGGGCCGCGGAAGCGGGAGAAGCCCCGCCAGAGGCCGTAGATCGCCCCTCCGACGGTGGCGGCCTTGAGGCCCAGGGTTGCCGCGCGGCGTCCGGAACGGAAATCGTAGACCGGCCAGTTGTGATCACGGGCATGGCGGCGGAGCCGGGAGTCCGGGTTGATGGCCACGGGATGTCCCACCATGCTCAGCAGCGGGATGTCGTTGTGCGAATCGCTGTACGCCCAGCACCGCGCCAGGTCCAGTCCCTCGGCCTCGGCCACGGCGGTGACTGCCACGGCCTTGGCGGGGCCGTGCAGGATCTCGCCGACCAGCCGTCCGGTGTAGGAGCCGTCCATTATTTCGCCCACCGTGCCGAGGGCACCGGTGAGGCCCAGCCTCGTGGAGATCACCGAGGCCACCTCGATCGGCGTGGCGGTCACGAGCCAGACCTTACGGCCCACCCGGAGGTGCTGCTCGGCCAGCGCCTTGGCCCCCGGCCAGATCCGGGATTCAATCATTTCGTCATAGACTTCTTCGCCGAGGGCTTCGATGTCCTCAACGGTGATGCCGGATGCGAGCGCCAGGGCGGTGTCGCGGACAGCATGGACGTCGTCCATGTTTTCCCCGCGGAGCACGAACATCAGCTGCTTCCAGGCGAACCCCGCCGCCTGCGGAATCGTGAAGGCCCCGCGCTGGTGCATCTTGCGGGCCACATGGAACAGGCTGGCCCCGCGCATGAGGGTGTTGTCGACGTCGAAGAACGCGGCTTCGCCGTGCTGTGGTGCTGCAACAGGATCTGTGACCACAGCGGCGTACTTCTCTTCGGACATGCCACGAGTCTAGTCAACGCCGGAGCCAGTCCCGTCCCCCGGGCCGCGGCGGCGCCCGGATGCTGCGGCGCGTCGACGCCGGACGGGCCGCCGGGCTACCGTGGAACCATGCCACGCCCCGACGTCGTCCTCATCACCAAAGCTGACTGCCACCTCTGCTCGGCGGCGCGCGACGCCGTCGACCGCGTCACAAAGAACCTCGGGATCGGCTGGCGGGAGGAACCGGTGGACAACGACGTCGAACTGCGGGAACGCTTCGCCGAGGAGATTCCCGTGGTGCTGGTGGATGGTGTCCAGCGGGACTTCTGGAAGATCGACGAAGCCCGGCTGGAGCGAACGTTACGGCGGGCGCTGGGCCGGCAGGCCTGACCGGCCGGGGCAGTTGGAGCCGGCTGCTTTGTCCGGCGAACTCCGGGGGCCCTAGAGTGGAAGTCACAACGCGACTCAATGGAGCAGATAGTGACTTCGCTGGACTCATCCCCCGACGCGATGCCGGGGGGATCCGGGACTGCCGCCAAGCAGATTCCGCCCGCGGCCGTGTCCCGGCTGACCATCTATCTGCGCGCCCTGACCACCCTGCTCGCCGAGGGTGTTGACCGGGTTTCGTCCGAATCCCTGGCAGAGGCCTCGGGCGTCAGCTCCTCGACTCTCCGCAAAGACCTTTCCTATGTCGGCTCCTACGGGACCCGTGGCGTCGGCTACGAAGTGCAGTACCTCAACCGGCACATCGCCGCGGCGTTGGGCCTGACGCATGACTGGAAGGTCGCCATCGTCGGTGCCGGCAACCTGGGCAAGGCGCTGGCCCGGTACGGCGGCTTCGAATCCCGGGGCTTCGACATTGTCGCAATTTTCGATGCCGACCAGATGGTGGTCGGGAGCGAGGTGGGCTGGCTGCGTGTCAGCGATGCTGCCGACCTGGAACCGGTGCTGCAACGGACGGGCGCCAACATGGTGGTGCTCGCCCTGCCGGCCGCCGTGGCGCAGGACGTCTGCGACCGGGTGATTGCCGCCGGCGTGCGGAGCATCCTCAGTTTTGCCCCGGTGATGCTGCAGGTGCCGCCCGGGGTCAACCTGCGCAAGGTGGATATGGCCACCGAACTCCAGATCCTCGCCTATCACGCACAAAGGGCGCAGGACCCGGAGGATGCTGACTAGCTTTCAGTCAGCCCGTCCGGCTCCCGCGCCCTCTGCGCCGGTGCCTGGCTACTTGCCGGTGCCTGGCTACTTGGTGTCGACCGTTAGTACGGTCCGCCCGGCTGCCCGTACGGGTTGGCGAACGGCTGCTGCTTGCTGAAGTACGGCGACGTTGCCGGCAGGTACAGCATCACGATGCCGGCGATGCCGAGGAGAACTGCCAGCGTGCCGAGGCTCAGCGGGTAGAGGCTGAAAATGGACAGGGCGGCGAAGACCGTGCCCAGGATCCGTGCCCAGTTCTTGCCTTTGCGCACGTTCAAGGCAACGAGGGCGTAGAGTCCGGCGCTGATCACAGCGAACACGACGATGCTCCCGACGAGGGCACCCCGGAGGTCCTCGAACCGTATTTCAGCACCGCTCGCGGCCATCTGCTGTTCGAACATGTCCCGCATGGCGGGGGAATCCAGCGTTCCGATCGCCAGCAGCAGCGAGATGACCCATACCGCGCCGGACGCAACGATGAGCCAAAAGGCCGTGTTCACGAGTTTGGGCATGCCGGGCGCGGCCTGCGGCTGCCCCGAGGGGTACTGGGCATAGGGGGATTGGCCGTAGGCGGGCTGGTTGTACTGCGGCGGGTTCTGGCCGTACTGCGGAGGCTGGGGGGCCTGCTGCCCATACTGGGGGGCGTTCTGCCCGTACTGGGGGGCGTTCTGCCCGTACTGGGGGGCGTTCTGCCCGTACTGGGGGGCGTTCTGCCCGTACTGGGGGGCGTTCTGCCCGTACTGCGGGGCGTTCTGGCCGTACTGCGGGGCGGCGGGCGGCTGCTCGCCGTACTGGGGTGCGTTCTGGCCGTAACGGGGTGCGGGCTGCGCGCCCGGCTCGGGGGAGTCCGGGTTCGACGGCGGGACTGGCGGGATGCTCATGGGCGTTCCTTTGCGTGGCGGTCAGGTTCGGATACCGGAAACAGATTCCTGCCCTGCCCCCAGCATGGTTTACTCCCACCGTACCGCGGGCCGGCGCCCGCGCGGATCATTCCGCAGGAGTATTCTCGGCGAACAAGGGGCGGGTGCCTGATGCTGCACAAGGGCAGGTCAGGCCCAGGTCGAACTTAGATCCGGCGCGGGGCGGGCGCGGATCAGATGCGGCCCCGGAGCGAGGCGAACCACGCCTGGGAGTTGGGCATCCACATCAGTGCGGCGGCCGCCAGGCTGACGATGAAGCTCGGCCAGCTGCCTCCGCCCCGGCCTTCCGCCGCGCTGGTGTTGAGGACGGCAAGCAGCAAGGAAATGCCGGCAACAATTGTGAGGGCGAAGCGGGCCCACTCGCGGCCCTCCTTCATCTTCATGGCCAGGATGACCTGAGCCGCCGCAAGGGCCAGTGCCACCAGCACCAGCAGGAGCACCACGAACCCCAGGCCCGGAACGACGGCCAGGAGCACGAACGACCCAAAGAGGCCGATCACTCCGCCGAGCAAACCCAGCAGCCCGCCGATGAGCCAGATCCAGTAGGACACTTTCAGCTCGGTCGGCAGCCAGGTGACCGTGAACATGCCGGCGAATCCGCCGCGGGGCATCACGTCGTTGAAGTTCTGCGGCCGGTCCGTGGGCAGCTCAAAGCGGAATCCGCCGGGCTGCGGTGTCTGATAGCCCGGCGGCGGTGCTTGATAGCCCGGCGGCGGTGCCTGATAGCCCGGCGGGGGTGCCTGATAGCCCGGCGGGGGCGTGACTGGCGGCGGCTCGGAACCTGCCGGTGGAACATTGCCCGCCTGCGGGGGCTGGGCACCCGGCTGATGCGGTGGAGGTACCTCATTAGGGTTGCTCATGGCTCTCACTGTAGACCGCGAATGTGCCGGTATCGAGGGAATTTGAGCATGTTGCGGGGCATGTCGGGGTGCCCGGGCCCGCACCTGGACGCGGGCCTGCCGGGCGCCGCTGAAGACGCATTTGCCGTGGCGGCAGCAGCTCCCCGTTAAACGCAAAACCCCGCTCCGTCACACGGACGGAGCGGGGTGCCCGGCGGCCGGAAGCCGCCGGCCGGGCCGGTCCTGGGGACCGGCCGGCCAAGCGTCGCCGACTAGGCTGCGGGGGCGATGAAGGCCAGTTCGAGGTTGACGGCAACCTTGTCGCTGACGAGCACGCCGCCGGCTTCGAGGACCGCGTTCCAGGTCAGGCCGAAGTCCTTGCGGCTGATGGTGGTCTCAGCCGAGAGGCCGGCGCGGGTCATGCCGAACGGGTCGACGGCAACGCCGTTGAACTCGGTCTCAAGGGCCACCGGACGGGTAACGCCCTTGATGGTGAGCTCGCCCTGGAGCTCGTACACGTCACCCTTGGGGACGATGCTGTTGGAAACGAAGGAGATTTCCGGGAACTTCTCGACGTCGAAGAAGTCTTCGCCGCGGACGTGGCCGTCGCGGTTGGCGTCGCCGGAGTCGAAGCTCGCGGTCTTGATCGTGGCGTTGACCTTCGAGTCCGCGACGTTCTCGGCGAGGTCCAGGGTGGCTTCTGCATCCTTGAACTGGCCGCGGACCTTGCTGATGCCCGCGTGGCGGACGGTGAAGGCAATTTCGCTGTGGGAGTTGTCGAGGGTCCAGGTGCCGGTGGTGACGTTGGTGGGAAGTGCCATGGTGTTGCTCCTTGAGTCGGGTGGGTCGTGCGGTGGGTCTAATCGTCAGTTGAAGCCTCATTTGTTGAAGTCTCAACCAACTGCTTCACCCAGTATAAACATGCATTTGCATCTTTTATTCCAACTCCGGGGAACATTTCTGAAAACTCTCGAGTTCTACTTCCTGTAGAAGATTTCGTCATTACCCCTGCCCTTTGAGAAACTGGTACACATGCCCCAAGCCACTGTCCATTTGCTCCGCCACGGCGAGGTCTACAATCCCGATGGCGTCCTGTACGGCAGGCTGCCCGAATTCCACTTGTCCGAGCTCGGCCGGGAGATGGCCCGGATGCTGGCGGAGCACTTCAGCGCCCGGTCCGCGCAGGGAGCGAAGATCGTCCACCTTGCCGCCTCTCCGCTGACCCGCGCGCAGGAGACGGCGCAGCCCGTCTCCGAGGCGCTCAACCTCGAGGTCACCACCGAGGACCGGATCATCGAGGCCGCCAACTACTTCGAGGGCCTCCACGTCGACAAGGCCGAGATCCTCAAGCCGAAGCACTGGCCCATGCTGCGCAACCCGTTCCGGCCCTCCTGGGGCGAGCCCTACAAGGACCAGGCCGCCCGGGTCATCGCCGCGGTTCAGGACGCCCGGCTGCGCGCCATAGAACTCGGCGGCGAGGGCGCGGAGGCCATCCTCGTGAGCCATCAACTGCCCATCTGGGCCACCCGGCTCAGCGCCGAGGGCAAGCCCCTGTGGCATGATCCGCGCAAACGCGAATGCACCCTCACCTCGGTCACCTCCCTGGTCTTCGACGACGCCGGAACCCTCCTGCGGGTCGAGTACAGCGAGCCCGCGGCCGCCCTTCTTCCCGGTGCCTCCAGCACCCCCGGAGCTTGAGCATGACCAGAAACAAGGAAAACGCGTCACCCGTCTCCCGCCGCAGCGTCCTGACCGCGGGCGGTGCGGCGCTCGCCGTCGTACTGGGTCTCTCGGGCTGCGCCCAGGAGGATGCCCTGGCCCAGCAGGCCAGGGCCGGCGATAACAAGAACTATGTGGCCGGCGACGGTTCGGTGACGGAATTCGCCGTGGCGGACCGCAAGAGCCCCATTGCCATCAAGGGCACGCTCTTCGACGGCACCGCGGTGACTGCCGAGGCTTTCCAGGGCCAGGTGACCGTGCTCAACTTCTGGTTCGCGGCCTGCGCGCCGTGCCGGGTGGAGGCGCCCTCGCTGGAGGAGCTGCACCAGGAGTTCAAGAGCCAGGGTGTGCAGTTCTTCGGGGTCAACCTCCGGGACGAGAAGGCCACCGCAGAAGCATTCGACAAGACGTTCAACCTGACCTACCCAAGCTTCAATGACAAGGACGGCGCCGTGCTGCTGGCCGTGTCCGGCCTGGTTCCGCCGGGGGCCGTGCCCACCACCCTCGTGCTCGACAAGCAGGGCCGCGTGGCGTCCCGTGTCCTCGGCGAGATCCAGAAGGGCACCCTCAAGTCCCTCATCGCCGCTGCTGTGGCCGAGTAGCGGACAGGCCAGCCACCGTGAACAGCCCCTTCGCCGAAGCCATCCTGAGCGGTTCGCTGCTGCTTGCCATCCCCGTGGCATTGCTCGCCGGCTTTGTCTCCTTCCTTTCCCCGTGCGTCCTTCCCCTCGTCCCGGGGTACCTGGGCTACGTCACGGGACTGACCGGCGTCGACCTCGAGAAGCAGAAGCGCGGCCGCATGCTGGCCGGGATCGGGCTCTTTGTCCTGGGCTTCTCGGTCATCTTTGTGCTGCTCGGCGGGGCATTCGGGCAACTGGGGACGCTGATCACCGGCTCGCAGAACGCCTGGATCACCCAGGTGCTGGGCATCCTCGTGATCATCATGGGCGTGGTGTTCATGGGCGGCTTCGGCTGGCTCCAGCGCGACGCCAAGATCCAGTCGAAGCCGCCCGCCGGGCTGTGGGGCGCGCCGCTGCTCGGCATCACCTTCGGCCTCGGCTGGGCACCCTGCATCGGCCCGACCTATTCCGCGGTCCAGCTGTTGAGCCTCTCCGGCGGATCCTCGGCGGCCAAGGGGGCGTTCCTGGCGTTTGTCTATAGCCTTGGCCTGGGCATTCCCTTCCTGCTGATCGCCCTGGCTGTACGCCGGGGCATTGGCGTGATGTCCTTCTTCCGCAAGCACCGCCTCGCCATCCAGCGCATTGGCGGCGGAATCCTGGTGGGGCTTGGCCTGCTGATGGCCACCGGCGTGTGGGGAACCTGGGTTTCCGAGTTGCAGTACTGGTTCCAAACCGATGTGAAATTGCCGATCTGATGAGCGAGCGAGTGAACGTAGAGAAGAAGTCCCCGGCCCCCGGCACCACCCCTGGCGGCACCGACCCTGAGGCCCAACAGGGCACGCCGGGCGGCAAGTCCGGCAAGTCCGGCAAGTCCGGCAAGTCGGGCAGGTCCGGCGCCGCCCGCCCTGTCGCCGCTGCAAAGGCTGAAGCTGTCCTTCCCACGCTTGGCCCGTTGGGCATGCTCCGCTGGGCCTGGACCCAGCTGACCAGCATGCGCACCGCGCTGTTCCTGCTGCTGATGCTGGCAGTGGCCGCGGTTCCCGGTTCGCTCTTCCCGCAGCGGCCCGCCAACCCTTCGATCGTCACGCAGTACATCAAGGACCACCCGGACTACGGCAAAATCCTCGACTCGCTCCAGCTCTACGATGTGTACTCCTCGGCGTGGTTCTCCGCGATCTACATCCTGCTGTTCATCTCGCTGATCGGCTGTGTGGTCCCGCGCGCCATCGCGCACTACAAGGCCATGCGGTCCCAGCCGCCGCGGACGCCCGCACGGCTGTCGCGGCTGCCCGAATACGGCACGCTGGTGATTCCCGCCGACGCCGGGATCCCGGCGTCGCGCGCCATTACGGATGCCGCCGGGCTGCTGAAGAAGCGCGGCTACCGCGTCGACGTCCGCGACCGCGACGGTGCCAGACCGTCAGTGGGAGCCGAGCGCGGCTTCCTGCGCGAGGTCGGCAACCTCCTCTTCCACACCTCGCTGATCGGTGTGCTGGTCTCGGTGGCGGTTGGCGGCCTGTTCGGCTACAGCGGGCAGCGGATCCTGGTGGAGGGCGATACCTTCGTGAACACGCTGGTCGGCTACGACCAGTTCACCCCGGGCACCAACTTCCAGAGCAGCCAGCTGCAGCCGTACTCGGTCCAGCTGGACAAGTTCCAGATCACCTTTGACCGCGAGTCCAAGGGCAAGTTCGGCCAGCCCATCGACTTCAAGGCCGATGTCACCACGAAGGAAACCCCGGACGCCCCGGCCAAAAAAGAGGTGCTCAAAGTCAACGACCCGCTCACCCTGGGCGGCACCAGCATGTACCTCACGGGCAACGGCTACGCCCCCGTCGTGACCGTCCGCGACGGCGCCGGGAACATCGCCATGCAGGGCCCCGTGGTCGCCAAGCTCCAGGGCGACAACTACTACTCCTCCGTGGTCATCAAGGTCCCGGACGCCAAGCCGGAGCAGCTCGCCTTCGCCGGCTTCTTCCTGCCTACGGCCTTCGTCACCGATGAGGGCGTCTCCTTCAGCGGCGATCCTGAGCTGTTCAACCCGCAGCTGACCCTGAACTCCTATTACGGGGACCTCGGCCTGGACGACGGAGCCCCGCAGAACGTCTTCGAACTCGACGTCAAGAAGCTGACCCCGCTCAACGCCAGGAACCTCGACACCAAGGGCATTGTCCTGACGCCGGGGGCCACCCACACCCTGCCGGACGGCAAGGGGACCATCAGCTTCGACGGCGTGAAGCGCTATGTCGGCGTCGATATCCACCACAACCCGGGCCAGCTCTACGCCCTGATCTTCGCGCTCCTGGCGGTGGCCGGCCTGGTCACCTCGCTGTACGTGAACCGCCGCCGCGTCTGGGTCCGGACCGGGTCCCACGAGGACGGCCGCACCATGGTCGAATACGGCCTCCTGGCCCGCGGCGAGGACCACCGGCTTGCCGGCGAGGCGACCGCGATCCGCAAACTGCTCACCGCCGCCTGGGAACTCGACGACGGCTCCCAGTCGGCTCCCAGCGGGAGGGCGGATAATGACCGGGCGGATACCAGGCTGCCCGGTGCCGGTGCTGAGCAGGCCTCCCCGGACCACCCCGCAGCAGACTTCATCCAGTCCACAGCAGGCTCTTCCGAGTCAAAGAAGGATCAGTAATGTTCCCAATCAACGAAACCATGGGCCAGTACAGCGAGTTGTTCATGCTTCTCGCGGCCGGCACTTACACGGTGGCTTTTATCGCCTTCGCGTGGGACCTGGCCAAGAGCAGCAAAACGCTGCGTGCGGTGGACCTGAAGGCGGCCGAGCTGTCGGGTGCCGCGGCCGCCCGGGTTCCGGTCGCTGCCGGCGTAGGGGCCTCCGGCGGGGCCGTTGACCGGGCCGAGTCCGACGTTGCCGGACCGATCGGCCGGGCCGAGCGCCCGACGTCGTCCGTGGCGGGGGCTGTCGGCGGCAACGCGGCAGGCATCGGCCAGACCGCCGACGGCGCCATGCGCTACTCCGCCGAGCGCCGGACGCCCGCCCGGGTGGCCGTCGCCCTGACGGTGCTGGGTGTCGCCATCCACGCGGCCGGTGTCATTACCCGGGCCCTCGGCGCGGGCCGGGTGCCGTGGGGCAACATGTACGAGTTCCTGACCACCGGCGCGTTTGTGGCCGTGGCCGTCTTCCTGCTGGTCCTCATCCGCCGCGACCTGCGCTTCCTGGGCACCTTCGTGGTGGGCCTGGCGATCATCATGCTGGTGGCTGCCTCGGTGGCCTACTGGACGCCGGTGGGACACCTCGTTCCCGCACTGCAGAGCTACTGGCTCATCATCCACGTCTCCATCGCCGTGATGTCCTCCGCACTGTTCACCCTGACCTTCGCGATGTCCGCGCTGCAGCTGGTCCAGTCGCACCGGCAGAAGACCATCGCTGCCGGCGGCGGGGACAAGCTGGGCTTCATGCGCCTGGTGCCGTCCGCGCTGAGCCTCGAAAACCTTTCCTACCGGATCAACGCCATCGCGTTCGTCGGCTGGACCTTCACGCTCATGTTCGGCGCCATCTGGGCCGAGAAAGCCTGGGGCCGGTTCTGGGGGTGGGACACCAAGGAAGTCTGGACCTTCGTGATCTGGGTGGTCTACGCCGGATACCTGCACGCCCGCGCCACCCGGGGCTGGACCGGCACCCGCGCGGCCTGGCTGTCGATCGTCGGCTACCTCTGCGTGGTCTTCAACTTCACCATCGTGAACCAGTTCTTCAACGGCCTGCACTCCTACTCGGGGCTGTAGCCCGCACCACCTCCGTCGATTCGCCACAGGTGGCCGCTAAGCAACCCGCTTGGCGGCCATTTGCGTCAGATGGGTGGCGGAGCATGGGGGCTGCGTCCGGAAGCAACGGTGGGTTCGGTCCGGGGGTGCTTTCCAGGCCTGCGTCGGCCCGCCACACTTCATCGATTTGCCACGAATGGCCGTTATGCCACCCCGTTCAGCGCCCATTCACCACAAGTGGCCGCTACAACGCCCCTCTTAGCGGCCATTCCCGTCAGGTGGGTGATGGGATTCTTGGGTAGGGGCCATTTGCGTCAGATGGGTGGCGGAGCATGGGGGCTGCGTCCGGAAGCAACGGTGGGTTCGGTCCGGGGGTGCTTTCCAGGCCTGCGTCGGCCCGCCACACTTCATCGA